>JAGRPD010000104.1 GCA_020439875.1 Verrucomicrobiales bacterium | reverse complement strand
GCGGTCACTGCCCGCCGCTACAGGCCTTGTCACACCCTCAGCCCTACCGCCGACGACGGCGGAGGAGGAAGGCGCTGAGGCCGAGGACGAGGAGCGAGGCTCGGGCGGGCTCGGGCACGACCACGACGATGCCGGTGGTGGTAAACTGACTGACGTCCCAGAACAATCCCGATCCGGAAATGTCCGGCAGGTTGAAGGGATCCATGTCATCGGCACTGCCGTCGCGGTAGTTGCTGCCCACGTTGAAGCCTGAGAAATTGGCATTCACGCTGAGCGCCCAATCGAGCAGGTTGAAAATCTGACCCTGCATGGGAGTGAAGGCATTGTCTTCCACGGTCAAGGTGCCCGTGCTGGTGAGGAAGTTCAGGTCGTAGGCGGTGGTGTCGTCGGCTTGATTGAAGGACAGCAGATCGTGGGTGCCCGCGCCGAGTCCCGAGGATCGGCTGACATCGTTGATGTAGGTGTAGTAACCCGCCGTTCCCACCGCATTGCCACCGAACAGAGGATCCACGCTGCCTTCGTTGTTCGGCGTGGAAATGCCCAGGATCAAGGATCCCTGAATGTCCTGCGTTCCACCTCCCGTCGCTGGAGTGAAGTCGAGGGTGGCAAAGTCGTTGGTCAGGGTGGTGTCACCCGCATACAGTGTGGCTCCATTGCTCAGGGTGAAATCGCTACCGCGCACCGTGCCGCTGCCGAGCAGGGCGGCTCCGGAGTCCACACTGACGGCACCGGTGCCGGTTGTTCCCACGCCCGCGCTGCCGACTTGCAGACTGCCTGCAGTGACCGCCGTGGTGCCGCTGTAAGTGTTGGCGGCTGTGAGGACGGTGCGACCGGAGCCCTCTTGAACGAAGTTCCCCGCACCCGTGATCGCCGCCGAGCTAAAGTCCGTACCCTGCACGGTGACATCGCTTTGATTCACCGCCAAGGTGGCTCCAGCATTGATGGTGATGGCGCTGCTGGTGGAGAGAGATCCCGTGGCCCCGCCGTCTCCGAGTTGCAGGGTTCCGGCTTCCACCGAGGTGACTCCGGTGTAGGTGCTGGCACCGGTGAGAGTGGTGGTGCCGTCACCGATCTGCCGCAAGGAACCGGTGCCGCTGATGATGTTGGGAACCGTTACAGCATCGCTGCGATTCACGGCCAGGGTGCCGTTGTTGACCAGTTCACCGGTGTTGGTGCCCAGCGTTCCAGTAGTACCACCCGTGCCCACTTGAAGCGTGCCATCGGTGATGACGGTGGGGCCGCTGTAGTTGTTGGTGCCTTCGAGGATGAGCGTTCCTGAACTGGTTTTCTCCAACGTGCCACCACCATTGAGTTGGTTGAGGTTCATCAAGGTGCCGGACTGCGCCAAGAAGGTGATGCCATTGACCCCGCCACCTCCAATGTTGCCCGCCGTCATGTCGAGCGTGCCACCGTCCAGGTTCACCGTGGCGTTTTTCGTGCCGTCGCCCGTCACCGTGACGTTGCCGCCGACCGTGGTGACGCCCCCGGTAAGATTGATGGTCGAGTTCGCAATCTGGCTACCCGTCGCATTGGCCATGATGAGCGCGTCACCAAAAGTCATGGTTCCATCCGTGACGTTGATGGTCGCGGTGGTGATGGAAGCCGGATCACTCCCTGTGTTTAGGGACATCGTGGTGTCATCACCGATGATGAAATCCCCCCCACCGACGTTGATCGTGGCGGTGGCATTGCCGGTTCCCGAAGTGACGCGGTGGGCCATCACCAAATCGTCCACCAGCTCGAAGCGGCCCTGGTCAAAGGACAGCGTGGCGGTCGCGTTGCCGTTACCGGCAGTGCGGCGGGCCATGTTCACGTCGGCCACTAGCACATCCACGGTGTGGCCGGTGAGGTCCATGGTGGCAGAGATGCTGTTGCCCGTTGTCGCGGTGGAGTTCACCATGTGCAGAGTCTGGGCTGCGCTGACGCCGTCGGAGCCACGAATGGTCAGTGTTCCGGTGGTATCGGCAGGATCAAAAACGATCTCGCCACTGGAGCGGGAGCGGTTGTTGTTGAGGCCGGAACCCACGGCGATGACGTTGGCGTTGAGGACGTTGGTGCCGCTGCCGAGGATCAGGGAGTGGGGATCACCGAGGTTTTGTGGCGGAGTGCCTTCACCGATGGCGATCGTGCCTGCCGTGATGGTGTTGTTTTCAGCGAGCCGCAGGGTGGAGGTGGGTGTATTGGAGGTGGAGATCGAAGTGACGTCACCCACTTTGAAGGTGCCCAGCCCGAGATCGGCCGTGAAATTGGACAAACCACTGAAGTCCACATTGGCCGAGTTGCCGTTGGTGTTGATCGAGGAGCCACCCACTTGGAAATTGGATCCACCCGTATTGACGACCAACGAGCCACCGCCCGTCGCCGTCACATTGGTCACGGACGCGGTGGTAGCCGTTGATCCGATGGCGTCGGCTCCAAGGGTGACGGCTCCATTGACGGTCAGGGTATTGCCCGCATCGATGATGATCTGGTTGGTGACGCTGCCGGTCTCCGACTCCGCCAGCAGTCCGGCGATGGTTTGATCATGCCCCGCGAGATCGAGCGTGCCTGCGGTGGCTCCCGTGCCGAGGCGCACCACGGTGAGTGCGGGCAGAGCGTCGTCCACGCCCAGTTCCAGCGTTCCTTCATCAATGAGCGTGCGGCCATCGTAGGTGTTCACCCCGGAGAGCAGCAGGGTGCCCGCGCCGCTCTTGGTGAGTGCGTTCGCGTTGGCTCCATCATCGATGACTCCGCCCACGGTCAGCGTGCCCGCCACGACGTTGACATTGGTGGGCGCATCCATCAGCACAGCCCCGGTGCCGAGATTGAGATCGTCTGTGCCGGTAAAAGTGAAGCCGCCCTGCCAGGTTTGTGGATTGTTGGTGCTCAGCGTCAAAGCCGCGCCGGAGGTGTTGTCGAGCGTGGTGCCCAGGCCGATGGTGAAGCTGCCGGTGCCCAGCGCGCTAGCATTGCCCAGGTTCAACGTGCCTTCGGCCAAGGTGACGCCGCCGCTGAAGGTGTTGGTGCCATTGAGTTCCATGGTTCCCGCGCCGCTCTTGGTGAGGGCAAAGGCATTTCCACCATCATTGATATCGCCACCGATGGTCAGGGTGGAGGCCGCCACGGTGACAACCGCGTTGTTGCCCAGGGTGACGGCTCCCATACCGAGATCAAGATCGTTCGTGCCTGTGAAGGTGAAGGAGCCATTCACGGCGATGAGGTTGTTGTTTGTCAGGGTGCGAGCGCCGCCCACTGCATCCAGCGTGATGCCCGCGCCCGTGGTGAAGGTGCCGGTGCCGACCGCTGTGTCACTGCCGATTTCCAAGGTGCCGCCATTCACCGTGAGACCACCCGCGCCGGTGTTAGCCCCTGTGAGTGTCAATAGGCCATCCCCGGTTTTGGTGACGGCATTGGCAAAATCCACGTCTCCCGTGATGTTGAGTGCCGAGCCATTGGCTCCCGTGCCGGTGACGGACCAAGTCTGCGCCGCACCCGCAACGAGTGGGGCGGAGATCGTCACCAGACCGCCGTTGTCATCAATGAAAATGCCATTGTTGGAACTCGCGGGTGCCAGCGTGAGAGTGCCGCCGCTGCCTTGAGCGATGGTGACATTGGTCACGCCGGTGGGGTTGGGAGAGAACTGCAGGCCGTCCACGGTGAAGCTGCCGTCCAGCGTGGTACTGATGCTCGGACCCGTGGCATTGGTGGTACTGAACACCAGGGTATCACCCGCTCCAGGCAACGCGCCGAGATCGGTGGTGCCAGCATCGTCAGTGGCCCAGTTGGTGTTGGTCGCCACATTGGTGGACCAGGAGCCATCCACATCGCCCTGCCAGTAGCGCAGCGCCAGACTGCTGGTGGTGAGGCGCACGATGTTGTTGCCCGGCGTGCTGAAGGTGAAATTCAATCCCGCCGGCGCGCTGCCGAGAATGTAAGTGGCATCGAGCCCGCCACTGGTCGCCGTGATCAGGTCGTAGGTGCCCACCGCCAGTCCACCGAGGTCGGTGAAATTCAGCGCGATGGTGCCCGTGTCACTCGCTGTGCCGGTGAGAGCGATGAGATCGTTGGTGCCCGGAGCCCCCAGGTCAAAACCCACCGAACTGCCATCGGCCAAGGTCAGACCCGATACGTTGACCGTGGTGGCTGCACCATCAAAGAGATTGAGCGTGCCGCCGGTGGCGATATCGATCGTGCCAATGCCGTTGGTCGCGAGCCCGCCGTTAAACACCCCTTGAGACACCGTCAGATTTCCGCCGGACAAATCGGTGGTTCCCGAGACCGTCAGCGTGCCGGGGCCAGTTTTTGTCAAATCACCGCCCACTGAAGAAGAAATGCCTCCCGTGACCTCCAGGGTGCCAGCAGCAAAAGCGGTATCCACCGTGGCACCTCCCGCGCCAACGGTGATGGCCTGATTGGCGGCCAAGGTGGCGGTGGTGATGCCCGTGTAGCTGAGGGTGCCGCCATCGATCGAAATCAAATTGGTGGCGGAACCGTCTCCGAGATGGGTCGCATCCGAAAACTCGAGCACTCCTCCTGTGATCGACACATCGCCAGAGAACGTGTTGGTGCCCGAGAGCGTCACGGTGCCCGCCGTCGATTTATCGATGCCCACCGCACCCGCCAAGTTGGCGCTCACGGTGCCGGATTGCAGATCAAAATCCGCCGTGGAAGTCAGCGTACCGCCACTACCAGAAATGTTGCCGTCGATCAACGTCACCTGCCCCACCGTGTCGGTGAACGTCCCCATATCGACCGACGCACCGGAGTCAATCGTCACGGCTCCATCGGCCAACGCATCATTGATGCCATAAGCCAGAGTGCCTCCGGTGACGCTGGTGAGACCTGTGTAGGTGCTTTGGCCCGAGAGAGTGAGCGTTCCCGAACCGACCTTCGAAAGCCCGCCGGACACATTGGCTGTCAATGCGCCTGCCGCAATCACCGCACCACTGCCACCACCGCCGAGCAGATTGATCGTGGGGGCGGAGGTGTAGCCTGTGCCGGGGTTGCTGATGACCACGTCGGTCACCTGGCCAAAGGTCGCGCTCAGCGGATCCAGATCCACCACCGCGTAACCCGTGGCTCCGGTGCCGCCACCGCCCGTGATTTCCACGTAGGGCGCGCCGATGTAGCCACTGCCCGCTGCCGTGACGGAGAGAGAGGAAACTCCATCACCCGTGGGAGCCAGCAGAGGAGCGCTGATGGTGACGTTGCTGCCCGCCGTATCAATGGTTCCACCAGCCGCGTGGAGATAAACCGCAAGACCCGCCGCGTCGCTGAGGAAATTGGTTTCATTGATGGCCGCCGTCAGCGTGCCGCCGTTGAAGTTGATCGTGCTACTGCTCGCTCCACGCACTGTGCTGGTGATTTGATTGGTGATCAAATTGCCACCCGTGAGGTTGAGTACCCCGACGTAGCCAGCAGCACTCGTGCTGGCTTGTCCGAAGGTCACGGCCTTGCCGGTGTTGTCCACCAGACCGCCCGCCACCGTCATGACCGTGGTGCCGCCGTTTTGATAGTTCAGCGAGATGTTTTGGCTGGCGTTGTTGTGCAGCACTTGGCCTCCGGTGACGGTGAACTCCGAGTTGAGGTTGCGGAAAAGAATGAACTCATTGCTCGTCAGGGTACCTCCATCCACGCGCAACACGCTGGAGCCACCGCCGAGGTTGCTCGCGTCAATGCGGTTCAGCGTGATCGAACCATCTTGCAGGAAGATGCCGCCGTAGCCCCCATTGCCATGGGAGAGGCCAGCGCTCGTCGTTGGCGTGGTGAGCGTCAAATCGCCACCGTCCACCACCAGAGAGCCATTCCGCGTGGCCGCGTTGCCCAGCGCCATGGAGTCCGTGGTCAGGCTCGCACCACTGGCCAAGTAAATCATGCCGGTGCTGTTGTCGGCGATGCCCGCGTGCGTGTCCGCTGCCCCCGTGCCACCGGAGACGTTGTCCAAATCTCCCGTGATGTTGAGGATGCCGCCATTGACCACCACGTTGCCCGTCAGAGTGGAGGAAGAGCCACTGAGCGTCATCATGCCCGTGCCCACCTTCGTCACCGCGAGGAAACCCGTCGCGCCATCTTGCAGCACGCCGCTGAAGACCGTGTCCGAATTGTCGCCCCCCACCGTGAGCGTATCCGTCCCGGTGCCCCCGCCATTTTCCACCGTTCCTGCACCGGCTAGGGATCCAATCACCTGACTCGTATTGTTGATCCGTAGCAACGCGCCAGCCGCCACCGTGTAGGCGGAATTGGCGCTGAAACTGTTCGTGCCCGAAGCCTGCAAAACGCCGTCGTTCACCAGCGTCGCGCCCGTGTAATCGCCGTTGGGCCCCACATCCAAGATGCCCGCGCCTTCTTTGGTCAAACCAAACGCACCCGTGATCCCCTGCACCGCCAGCGTCCCCGCGTCCACCGTCACCGTGCGATCTCCCGCCAGCGTCACGAGGCCAGTGCCGAGGTCCAGATCATTGCTGCCCGTGAAGGTGAAGTCCCCGTTCCAGGTCTGCGGATTGTTGCCCGTGGAGATGACGGCAGCGCCGCTGGTGTTGTCCAGCGTGCCACCGTTGATGACCAGCGTACCCGTGCCGGACGCCCCTGCGGAGTTCAGATTGAGCGTGCCACTGTCCAGCACCAAATCTCCCGCCAGCGTGTTGGCACCGGTCAGAGTCAATGCACCGGATCCCGTCTTGGTGAGGTTGGCGGCTCCAGCGATGTTGGCGTTGACCACGAGTTCGCTGCTGGCATCCGCCACATCCCAGTCTTGATTGGCCGTGACGTTGAAACCACCGGCCACACCGGTATTCACCGTGACGGATCCCACACCCGTCAGCACGTTGATACCCGCCACGGAGTAAAAGTTATCCAGCGTGGTAACAAACGGACCGGTTCCCGCGCTGGTGGCGGAAAAATTCACCGTGCTATCGACGCCGGGTGTGTAGTTCGCATTCGTCGCCCCACTCGCATCGGTGGACCAATTTGAGTCACCACTCAAAAGCGTGGCCCAGCTCGCATCCACATCACCCGTCCAAAACAAATCCCCCGCCGCCACCGCAGCGGCGATCAGTGTGACTTTGGTCGGATCCGTCGTGGTATCGATCCCATAGGTGAAGCCACCGGGCAGACTGCCCAGGCCCAAGTTCGAGCCTCCCACCACCGCATTCGGTCCCGACACCACATCGTAGCTACCCGCAGCCAGCGTGCCGAGGTTCACCGCACTGATCAGCCCCCCGCCCGCACCCACCGTCAGCGTGCCCGCACCGCTCAGGGTGATGCGATCCGAGGTGGCCGTGTCTGCCCCGAGTTGAAACACCAGCTCGCCCGCCGAACTCGCGCCACCCAGATTCAAATTCGTTCCCGCTGCCAACACCATCTCACTTCCCGTGCCATCGGGATCAAAGGCCAGCGTGCCAGCACTGGTGGTACCCACGTTCACTGCGGTCGTCGTCGCCAGCACACTGGGCTGCACCGCCAGCACCCCGCCGTCCACGCTGGTGGAGCCGACGTAGGCACCCGTGCCGTTGAGCGTGATCAATCCACTGCCCGTCTTGGCAATGGAGAGTGCACCCGCCCCCGAATCTTGGATCGTCCCCGAAAACGTTCCCGTACCGTCATTGGCACCGATCGTTAGCGAAGCCGCCGAGGCACTCGTGTTGTCGATGGTGATCGTCCCCAGACCCGAATTGCTCAGGCCATTGATGGTTTGAACGTGTCCGTTCAAATCGAGGGTCGCAAACTCCGTGGCGAGTTCGGGTGAAAAAATGAAATTGCCCTTGCCAGCACCAAACGGCAGCGCGTTGTCGATGTCCAAACGCAGCCCGCCTTGATCGATGTCGGTATCGCCACTGTAGGTATTGACTCGCGCCAAGGCGACGGTTCCGGTATCCGCTGAGTCGCTTGCGGAATCCACGATGGTCACTTTGGTCGTTCCCGCTGCCTCGCTGATCACGCTATCAATGATGAGCACGGTGCCGACATTCAGCGCACCCAGATTCAGGTTGCCGTTGTTCATCGTCAGATCCTCCTGGAGGATGATCGTCGGCGTTTGCCCCGTGGTGGCTCGCAATCCCTGAATGGTGAGATTGCCTGCTGAATGCACCAATTCACCAATGTTCATGATGTTGGTGCTGTTGTTGCCCATGACGAATTGCAGCGTCGAGTTGCCTTGAAAATCGATGCGCCGGTTGTTTCTCGCCGCATTGATGTTGCGCAGTTGCAGCACCCCCCCGTTGACCGTGGTCACCGTAGGCGCAGCAGCGCTGACTCCGTTTGCGCCCAATCCATCTGCGCTATCCACCCGCAGCGTTCCGCTGTTCAAGACCGTGCCGCCGGACCATGCCCCCGCGCCCACCAGATGCACCGTCGCTCCCGTTCCCGAACCGGATGCGGTCAAAGTATAACCGTTCCCACCATCATTGACCGCACCCAGGCGGAGCGTCGAACGCGTCGTCGGATTGAAGATCGCATTGCCGGTCAAGGTGGTGGAAGAAAACGTCACGTTACCAGTAAGCGTTCCCGTGATCACGTCCCCACGCACGGTTGTCAGTGTCTGATTGCCTATGGTGAGAGCGCCCAAGGTGTGTGTGGTGGATTGATTCAACGTCAGAGAATTGGAGATGATGGTCGTATCTACCGCCACCGTGGTGGGCCGTGCAAAGTTGAGGTTGCCATCATTGGCCAATTCCAGCGTGCCGCCGTTCAGCGTCAGCGTTCCTGCTCCCAGTGCCCCCACATTGGACTCCGCCCGCAGCTTACCCGCATCCACCTGCAATACCCCAGTGAAAGTGTTGATGCCACTGAGGGTGACTTGGCCATCACCTTGTTTCGTGAGACCGAAGCCCGAGCCGCTGATCACACCGGAGATCAGCAGATTGTTGTCCAGCGCGGTGTTGAGCACACGATCTCCATTAAGAATCAGGTCGAGGCTGATCGTGTGGGTGGGCGTGCCCGTGGCACCCAGCGTGGTGATGTTGCCACCGAGTGTGAGGGCATTTC
This sequence comes from Verrucomicrobiales bacterium, assembly GCA_020439875.1. Lineage (GTDB taxonomy): Bacteria > Verrucomicrobiota > Verrucomicrobiia > Verrucomicrobiales > Verrucomicrobiaceae > JAGRPD01. Next base: position 9,871 of record JAGRPD010000104.1, on the reverse strand, counting down.
CTCCCAGCGTGAACACGCCACCCGTGGAACTGTTGTCAAACAAGATGGAAGAAGCCGTGAGACTTGTCAGATCATTGTTGGTGATGGGGTTCGTCGTGCCCGTGAAAATCAAATCACTCGTGCCCGAACTCACCGGAGGCGTGCCGGACCAGTTGGTGCCCACACTCCAGTCGGCACTGGTCGCACCCGTCCACGTCGCCTGCGCATGCAACCTCGCCTCTGCAGCCATCCAACCGATCAGTGCTAGCAATCCGCCGCTCCACCGCACTCCCCGAATGTTCAATTTTTTTAAAGTCATGTTCAGAAAGGTCGAAGGTGTTTTCATGGTGGGGAACTCAATTCTACCACTATTCGCTCGCACTGGTTTTCTGTTAATACCAACTAAGCCAAACATTGTTCAAAAATTCGAAAACAAAGGCGAGGCAATTTGACAAAAAGCCCTGAATATGAGCCCAGCATAAGCTGTTGGCTTATTCGATCGGTTATTGGCTTTACAGGTATCCATCCGATACCCTTCGGACCGCTTCGATCGAAGCTGCGCCCTCTCGATGCGAGCATCCTCACCGGGCACTTCGATCAAACCTCCCTCGATGGCTTATTTCCTCTCAGAGAAATGGCCTGCCACTTTTCCCCATTTTAGGGATCCTGCCTTTCGAGCCTTCTCCGGCCCTTTTTGATCTCCTTTCGACTTGCACCATGATTTGAAATGGTGCGCGAGGAGGGACTCGAACCCTCAAGCCTTGCGGCACAGGATCCTTAATCCTGCGCGTATACCAATTCCGCCACTCGCGCGTGTTGAAATCGAAAGGGAGCGGGATTATACGCGGCATCTGGAGGATGCAAATGAGATTTGATCGACAGATCGAAAAAAGAATCGAGGACTTACTCAGGCAGGGCCGCCAGTTGATCCCCGGCGTGAAATGAGGAAAGCTGTCGCATGTCCCTGCCCGAACGACTCTACCCCGTGCTCAAACCCTGGCTTTTCCGCATGGATGCCGAACGCGCCCACGAATGGACCACGCGGGCGCTGCGTTGGAGTCACGCGCTGGGGCTGGTGAGTCGGGTGGCCCCGCCGGATGGAGCATCGGTGCAGGTGATGGGACTGAGTTTTCCCAATCGACTGGGATTGGCCGCAGGCATGGACAAATCCGCATCCACCTACGCCGCTTGGGCCGCACTGGGCTTGGGCGCGGTCGAGGTCGGCACGCTGACCCCGCGTCCCCAGTCCGGTAATCCGCGACCTCGCTTGTTTCGCCTCCCCGAGCACGACGCGCTCATCAACCGCATGGGATTCAACAATCCGGGCATCGCGGCGGCCGTGGCGCGGCTCAAGCATCGGCGCACCTCGGCCATCGTCGGAGTGAACATCGGCAAGAATTTTGACACGCCCAATGAGGACGCCGTCGAAGACTATCGCACCGCCTTTCGCGCGGCCTATCCGGTGGCCGACTACATTGCCATCAACATTTCCTCCCCCAACACCAAGGGGCTGCGAGACCTGCAGGGGGAGGAGGCGATGCGCAAGCTCCTCGGCACCCTGCGGCGGGAGCAAGAACGGTTGACGGAGGAACACCGGGTGCGGCGACCGCTGGTGGTGAAACTCGCCCCCGATCTGGATGGCGGGCAGGTGGAAGGCATCGCACGAGTCCTCAATGAAATGGCGGTGGACGGCGTCATCGCCACGAACACCACCATCTCGCGCGAGGGCATCACCGGCCATCCGCTGGCCCACGAGACGGGCGGCCTCAGTGGAGCCCCGGTGCGGGAGCGCTCCGACCTCATGCTGCAAGCCCTGCGCATGCTGCTGCGAGAGGCGACTCCGATCATTGGAGTGGGAGGCATTCTCAGCGGCACCGATGCCCAGGCCAAACGGCGACTCGGAGCCGAATTGCTGCAAGTTTATACCGGTTTGGTCTTCCGCGGACCGCCTTTGATCCGAGACGTCTTGCAGACCGACCTGGAAGTATAAAGGCAACCGTTCCCCACTAAGCCGCCGAGATTCCCATCGACAAGCTCGAACCGAATCGCTAGGAATCAGCCGCATGATCCGTCACCTCCCTCTTTGCCTCCTCACTGCAGCGACCCTCAGCTGGTCGCAAGAACCCGCTCCCACCGTACCCAGCGTGGCCTTGACGCCGGAACAGGTGGCCAATGTGCGCAAACAACTCACCGATTTGGAAGCCGAGATTCAGCGCCAACGCGGCGGCAATCTGAGCCAGATCATCGCCCGTCTCAGCGCTGCCGCCGGGTCGGACGCCGCCGCCCTCAAATTTTATGAGGAATGCCAGCAGCTGGTCAATGTGGAGCGCAAGGACCTGGATGCCGAGCAGACCCGGCAGCGCGAGGCGCAGCAGGAGCGGGAATTGAAGCGCCGCTCGGAGGAAAACGAAAAAACCGATGGCGAGTTTGGCACCGCCCTGCGCATGCAACTGCAGTATTTGATCCTCACCCTGCAGGCGGACGACGAGGCCAAACCCGAAGTCATCGCGCCGAAGCTCCAGGCCTACATTCAGGAACTCGTCGCCGCAGCGCCCTCCCTCAAAGGCAGATCCTGGGCCTATCTGAACAGTCCGTTGGGTCAAAACAACGTGTTCGTCTCCGCGCTTCAATTGCGCCCTTTCCTTGATGCCAAAAACTGGTCCAACAACCCCGGCGACATCGGGGCCATGTACAAAATGACGCTCCTGCCTTACTACGAGGCCAAAGACAAAGACAGCCTCCCGGCCCAATGGGACGCCCAGTTGGCCGCGCAGGCCAGCCTGATGCAGGGCGTGCTGCCCGAGCCCGAGTACGAACTCTGGCGGCAGACCGATGCCCCGCAGCTGCAGTGGCTGCGTGCCGAGGACCTCTTCGCTCGCGGCCCGAACCCGCTGCAGGCCATGGCGGACATGCTCAAAGTCATCCGCGACCATCCCGCGCATCCCGATTCCCAGCAGTGGTTGACCCAACTGCGCACCATGGTGGAAGCCGCAGCAGGTTCCGACACGCCCCCCGGTTCTTGATTGAGGAAATTTTCCAAACTTTCGCCCCACTCGGACGTTTGATGCACTGCATGTCCACGCCCTCGACCCTCTCCCTGCTGCTCGGAGCCACCCTTTGCGTCGCCCCGGTCTTTTCTCAGACGCCCGATGCAGCCGCCTCGGACGACCCGCTCGGGCTGACCCCAGACGAGACCTCCTCCCTGCTCAATCAGCTCATTAAGGTCACCCAGACCTTTGACGCCACCACCAAAGAAGTGCTGGCCTCAGCCCGCGCCCGCTTCAACACCGCCGCCGCCAGTGAAGCCGCCGCGACCGACCTCTACCTCGCCGCTTGGAAGATCGTCAACATCGACCGCCGCCCCCGCCCTGCCGACGCTGAGCCTCTGGATGAAGACGAGATAAAAAAGCAACTCGTGGAAACCATGGAGGAGAATGGCGCTGCGCCTGCCCTGCGGATTCAGTTGGCCTGGCTGGCCCTCTCCATTGAAGCCGTCGAGGCCCCCGACGATGCTGCCCGCCTAGCGCTCTACCCCCGCGTCCGCAAGCTTGCTCAAGAATCCGCCAACCTGCTGCAACTCGCCGCCGGAGCCGAAACCAAAGAAGATCGTATCGTCGCCATCGTGCGGGAGAAAAACCCCGAGGATCGCCGCCCGCGAAATCGCGATCAAAACCGCCTGGGTCGCGGCGTGCGGGAGGTCCTCGGGCAGTCCGTTTTCAGCTCGCTCTTCGCGCAGGCCTACCAACTTCAAAACTACGCCAAACTGCCGAAGAACTGGGCGCGTTCACCCATCGAATTTGCCATGATCTACGACACCATGTTGATGACCCAGTGTCGGCTGGAGAAAAAGCAGGACCTGCCCGAACTCTGGGACGAATGGATCGCTGTGGAAGCAGCGGAAAAAAAAGCCACTCTGGATGAATCGGCTTATCTCCTCTGGCTAGCTACCGCAGGCAAAGACTTTCAGTGGCGCAAACAACTGGATCTGCTGCGCAACGGCGTGACTCCGACGACAGCCGCCGGAGAGCTGCTGCGCATGGCCCAGGAAAACCCCAATCACCCCAGCCTTGGACGCTGGATGAACGATCTGACCGCACTGAAAGCGGAAATCACCGGTGAATCTCCCAGGAACCAGGGGTCCCAGCCCGCTCAAATCCCTGAAACCGGCGGCGGCACACGCTGAGTCACTCCGGCGCACCCCAACCGCCGCCACCCGGCGTTTCCAAGATCAGCCGATCTCCGCGTTCGACCTCAATCGTGCAGCTCGGCTCCAGCACGCGCCGGGTGATGTGCCCCGGCTTTACCCAGGTCTGACGGCCGCGTTTTCCCGGTGAACCGCCCTCCATGCCAAAGGGTTCGACATGGCGATGCTGCGTCAAAAGGGACACCGACAGCGGAGCCAGGAACTCCAGCTCCCGCACCACGCCATCGCCACCGCGAAACCGGCCCGCTCCGCCCGAGCCATGGCGAGGCGCAAACCGCCACAACCGCACCGGGTAGCGCTGCTCCAGCACCTCGGGATCAGTGATCGCCGTGTTCGTCATGTGCGTGTGCACGCAGCTCGCTCCCGGGGCTGCGGGGCCGCCCCCTCCGCCTCCCGCCACCGTCTCGTAGTAGCCGAAGCTCGCATTGCCGAACAGCAGGTTGTTCATCGTCCCCTGGCTGCAGGCTTGCAGATTCAGTGCCTTGATCAGCGTGTCCGCCAGGCGCTGGCTGACCTCCACATTGCCTCCCACCACGGCGGGATCTCGCGCCGCATCCCCGGTGAAGGTAGGGTTCAAAAAGCTCTCTGGCAGGCAGATTTTCACATCCTTGAGCAACCCCTCATTCAGTGGCAAATCCTCCGCCACCCAGAGCCGCAACACATAAAGAACCGTGCTGCGAACGATGGCCGGAGTCGCATTCAAGTTGCCGCTGGAGGGCGCGGAGGTTCCCGTGAAATCCAGCTTCCAGCCCCTTTTTCGCTTCACTCCGCGCACCCGGATGACGGCTCCATCATCCATCACTTCCTCCGCCTCCACCACCTTCGGCAGCCGGGCCCACTCGCGGCGCATCACCGCAGCGGAGTGATCGAGGATTTCCCTCATCCCCGCCACCAGATCAGCCGCATCCGCAGCCGCCAGTTCCTGCAGGCGACGCAGCCCGAGTTGATTGGCCGCCAGCTGAGCGTGCAGATCCGCCAAATTGTCCGCCACCTGGCGGGAAGGATGGGTCGCGCCGCGAAAGTGTGCCTCCATGGCCGCAAAACAGGATTCACCAGCTGCGATGAGTTTCATCGGCTCGATCACCACGCCTTCCTCCTCCAGGCACCTCGCCGCAGTCGGCATCGATCCGGGAGCCATCCCACCGATCTCCGCGTGATGAGCGCGATTGGCGACGAAACCGATGCGCTGCCCCGCTGCATCATGCACGGGCGTGATCAAGGTGATGTCCGGCAGGTGCGAGCCTCCGTAGGCCGGATGATTCGTCACCACCGTATCTCCCACCTCCATTGGCAGCCGAGCCATCACCGACCGCACACACTCTCCCAAAGCCCCCAGATGCACCGGAATGTGAGGCGCACTGGAAATCAGTTGGCCATCCGCATCAAGCAGCGCGCAGGAAAAATCCAACCGCTCGCGAATGTTGGTGGAGAGAGCCGTGCGACACAGCAGGGCTCCCATCTCCTCCACCACGGCGTGCAAACGATGCCGCAACAACTCCCGCCGCAGCACCCGGGGAGTCGCGTTCAGATCGCCGCGCTCCTCGGTCCCCGTTTGCGTTTCCAGTTCATGCTTCAGCAAATGACCCACACCCGGCCAGAACTCCGCCCGCCATCCCGGCGCGATGACCAGGGTGCTGAAGGCATCTTGAATCAATCGTAAGCTGCTCACCTCACCCGCGACCGGACGCGACACTGCACCCTCCTGCGGCATCTTTTCCTCCACCTCGCTCGCCTCCACAGAGACCCGCAGGCTGACCAACTCCACCACCCGTCCCTCCGGTGGGGGATAGCCAAACAATCGCTGATAGGCCTCGCCATACACCTCGGCCAAGTTTTCCACCGCCTCCGGCACCTCGACCTGAAGTGGCGTCTCTTGACCCCGAAGGCGGAGTTCGGCCAGCACCAGCGGCTGACTCAAAGCGGCCTCGGCACCGAGGTCCGACCTCAGCGCCGCACACGCCTCTGCACGCAGTTCCGCCACCCAATTCGACACGTTCGCCTCCTCCAAGGGCAATCCCACCGTACGCTCGGCAAACCGCCCTGACCGCGCCGCATGCAACCCCGCCGCGCTCAGCGTGCCCGCCTCCACCGGCACCAGCACGGTGCAGATCCCCAATCTCTCCGCCACCGCGCAGGCATGCTGAGGCCCGGCACCGCCAAAGGCCAGCAGCGCGTGATCCGCCGGATCAAAACCCTCCGCCACCGAGATGCGGCGCATCGCCTCCGCCATGTGTTCCACTGCCAGATCCAACAGCCCGTGCAGCAGGGCATCATCATCCGGCACGTCCGTGCCATCCGCCGCGATCGCCTGCTTCAGCTCCTGAAGCCGCAGCCGCGCCGCGTCGGGATCCAGCGGGATCGGAGCCCGCTCGGGGTCGAACCGCCCCAGCAGCAGATTCACATCCGTGATCGTCAGTGGCCCACCCTTGCCGTAGCAAGCGGGACCCGGCTCCGCGCCCGCGCTTTCCGGCCCCACCCGCAGGCCCTGCCGCGTCCACGCACAAATCGAGCCCCCGCCCGCCGCCACGGTCTCGATGGCCACACTCGGGGCCATCAATTCCATCTGTCCCACCCGCTGCAAAAAGCGATAGCCCGGGCGGCCCGCCACTCGCGCCACATCCGTGCTGGTGCCACCCATATCCAGCGTCAGCACCCGATCCAGGCCCGCCTTTCGCGCCGCCGCCGCCGCACCGATCGCCCCACCTGCCGGGCCACTCAGCAGCAGGTCCTTCGGCCGCGTCGTCCCCGCAGGTTCCAGCACCCCCGCACTCGTCATCATCTGCGTCTCCCGCCCCGTCTGGCCTCCCAGCGGACCCACCACTCCATCAATGAAAGCCTGCACCGGTCCGGTCAGGGTCGCATTGGCCACCGCGCTTTGTGCCCGCGCCAGCAGCTTCGGAAAAGGAGCCACCTGGTGCGACAAGGTCACATGTTCAAATCCCTCCTCCTTCAGCCAAGCCCCCACGCGCCGCTCATGCTCCGGTTGCGTCACGCTGTGCAGCAGCGCCACCGCCGCGTGCGTCACGCCGCGTGCCCGCAGCTCGCGCGCATCCTCTCGCACCCGCTCTTCATCCAGCGCCACCACTTCCTTCCCCTGCGCCGAGAGCCGACCCGACACGCCCGCTAGCCAATTGGCAAACACCGGACGGCTCGGTGGATTCAGCGCAAACAGATCCGGCCGCCGTTGATCCCCCAGCAGCAGCAATTCCTCCAACCCCTCATTCAACCAAACCACCGTCGGAGCCCCCTTGCCCTCCAGCAGCGCATTCGTCGCCCGCGTCGTGGCCAGCCTCATCTCCAGATCCGGGAAGGCCCGTCCCGGCGCGGTCCCCGTCAGCAAACGCGCGCCCAAAACCGGTGCCTCCTCTCCCGTCAGCAGCTCCACCAAACTCCCCTCGGGCCAAGCCTCATCCCCTCTCTCCGCACTCGGCTCCAGCTCGACCTGCAAGCCCCCTTCACCAAACGCCCGCAGCACCCGCCCTTCCTCACCCGCACCTCCTGAAGCCCTCACCCGCCACCCCACCAGAGCCTCAGGTCGCGCAATCATCGGCCCCGCCAGACTCAGCCGCCGCAGATCCGCATCCCAACTCTCCACCCGCGCCCGCAGGCAGCCACTGGAGAGCACCTTGCAGCGGGTGCGCACCCCGGCTGGATCCACGGCGGAGCAATCCGTGAACGTCCCACCGGTGTCCGCCGCCAGCCTCCACTTCATGGTTGGCCGCCTGCCGCATCGTCCACCGGCGGCAGACCGATGTTCGGCACCCAGCGCGCCTCCATCAGAGAGTCGAGGTAAGCGAGATTGTCAGCCTGTTTAAAAATGGTACCCGCCTTGGCCAGCCACTCCTGCGCCTTCGACACCTTGTCGGCAGCAAAGGCCATCGCCGCTTGGCTGAAGTAGTAAGCCGGCGTGTTATCCATAAAGGTAAAGTTTTCCTCCACCAGCTTCTCCGCCACCTTGGGTTGGTCCAGCTTCAAGGCACACAGCACCTGCTTGAAAATCACCAGATGCCGCACCGACTCCGGCAGCTTGGGAAACTTCTCCATCACCTGCGCAAAACCCTTCGTCGCCGTCGCCCAGTCATGCTTCACGAAGAACAGCTCCGCGAGATTGAAATCCGCCGCCACCATGTCAGGCCGCAGCCGCGCCGCTTTGCGAAACTGCTCCTCCGCCCGATCAAAATCCCGCAGATTCGGAGCCAGCAGGATGGAGCCACGGATGTTGTAAATGTCGGCCACACTCGGGTTCACCCGTTCAATTTCGTCCAACCGCTGCAAGGCATCCACGTAGCGCTGGCGAGCCTGCAAGGACTGCACCGCCGTTAGTTCCCGAATCAATTGCTCCTGCGACAGCGGACCTTTGAGGGGCTCCCGAGGTGCCTCGGGCTCCAGATCTTCCAACTTCTTGCCGTCAGGTTTACCGTCGGTCTCGGCGTCAGCCTTACCGTCTGGTTTAGCCTCTGGTTTGCCATCCGGCAGATTGCCGAGCGTCGGCACTGCCTCCTCACCTGCCGTCGCCGGAGCCGCATCCTGCGCCCCCACCGAGACCATCATCCAAACGCCCAACCCTAGGGTCGCGGCGGTCCATCGAAGAAAAGTCGGAACATGCATCGCCATAGTCAGAGAATCATGATGAGCCCCTCAGCCTCAAGGAGCAATGGGAAATCCTCCCCAGTCAGAAAAGTCGCCCAATCATATAGTTGTAATTTCAATAATATCAATTAAACTTTGACGTTCTTTTCCCAACGAGGCCCTCCTTTCTCACCCAGACCACCCTCTTTCCTCCGAATTCACGCCCCAGCTCGTGCCGCCATGACCCGACACCACCCTCTTTTCGTCATCCTCCTCACCACCTGCAGCCTCTTGGCAGAAATCGCCCAGGGCGGGCCGTTGGCCGATCAGATCCGCAAATCGATCGATCAATACGAAAACGCCGTCCGCGCCAACACCCTCAAAATCATCGCCGCCACGACGGAGCAGGAAAAAGCTCAGTACCGAGCCAGCATCCCCAGCCCCCAGGTTCAGGCCACCGAAGTCCTGAAGCTCGTCAAAGACAACCTCAGCCAGCCCGATGCTATCCAGGGCGTCACCTGGCTGGCCACTCAGTGCATCAACCTCCCGGAAGGCCAAGAAGCCTTGCACCTGCTGGCAGAAAATTTCGCTGACAGCCCCGAAATCGCCGCCGCCGTGCGGCAGATGGAGTACCAGCCCTACGACCTGATCCGCCCCGCATTAACCGCCATTCAAGCGCGCAACAGCACGCCCACCGTGCTGGCAGCGGCTCACTTTGTGGAGGGCGTGCACGCCTTCCGCGCCAGTGAAGCGGCCACCAGCCCCGAGCAGCGAGAGGCCAGCAAGGAGGAAGCCATGATGCGCTTCCAGACCGTCCTCGCCAACTACCCCGAAGAGACCATCCAGGGCTTCAAACTCGCCGATCAAGCCTCCGACATGCTGTTTGAAATCGCCAACCTCACCCCCGGAGCCGTCGTACCTGACGTCACTGGAAAAGACATCGATGGCACCGAGTTCAGCATCACCGACTATCGCGGCAAGTACGTGGTTCTCATTTTCTGGGGAGACTGGTGCCACGGCTGCCACGGTGTGCAGCCCGCTTTGATCAATCTGGCCAATCGCTTCAAAGATCAGCCCCTCCAAATCCTCGGCGTCAACACCGACCCCGCCTCCACCGCC
>JAGRPD010000103.1 GCA_020439875.1 Verrucomicrobiales bacterium | reverse complement strand
CCACGGGGTGGAGGGATCTTTGGACTTGTTCATGGGGCCGCAATCTCGTAGAACGTTCCCCATGAATCGCCCTCCCAGTCAGCCAGCTCCGCTTGCTCATGACGCTCCCCTTCCACCCCGCCGCAGAGCGGCTTAGTTCAACCATGCGCTGAAGTGAACGGCTCTGGGCCGTCACGTGCCGTGCTTGCGCACGTCCCGCGCCCTCCCGCCGCCGTCGCTGAGCTAAAGTCTCGCCCAACCAAGAGCGCACAGTCCCCAAACGAAAGCATGAAGAAGTTTGTCGTTATCCTATTCTCAGTTGTGTTTGGAGTCCTGGCCTCATTTACGTGGACCCTGCATTGCAGACTGGATCGCCTTGAGAGTCATCTTGCGTCACAAGAGACAAACGCACCACGAGGTTCCTCCTCGTTGCCACGGTCGTCGGGTCAGACGTCACAGTCAGCCTCTCCACCCAGTGCAGCGGGTGCCGTTGCAAGCTCGCAGATTTCAGTCACCGATGAGGTAGCGGCACTTCGGCGGGAGGTTTTATCGCTCAAGCTGGAATTGCGGGCCGCTACCTCTGCGAGATTCATACCCGTTGGTCAGAGGTAGCGCATTCGTGTGGCTGCGAAACCTTCACCGACATTTATGACAAAGCCAAAATGCAATACGAAGGCGAACAATAACGCTGGTGGCAACGGCTCGTAGCAGGCGGTCGCATGAGCGGAGTCTTGCGCTCGCCGTCGGCACAGCTTAATCGTTCGGCCACGAAACAGACTTCATCGCCATGAGAACCAGACGCAGCGATCCAGACTTCCCATTGGATATTGGCATTCAGTTCATCATTTTGCCCATCGCCATTATCAGTTGGCTTTTCAGCACCATCATGCTTGACCGGGGTTGGCTTTGGTGTTCTGCCTATTGGCTTGGTGTTGTCCTTGTTTGCGTGGGCGGAGCACACATGTTTTTCGCGAAATTGCCGTTCTACAGACAGGGGCGGTTTCTGACATTTGGTGCCACCGGAATGACCGAGGCATCAAAGGTTCATTACATAAAAGCGCTGAAGTGGATTTTCGGCGGTATGGCCATCACAATGTCACTATTGATCAGTCGTTATACACTCACCTGACTGCAGAGCCTGATTCCAACACGAGGCCGAACCATGAAGGGTGTCTTGCTGCAGTGCCCGCAAAGAGAGCCCTGGTTGAACACGCCCGGTGGATGGGCCGGGGAGTGATGCAAGTTGTGTTTTTGAATGGGGTTTTAGCACTCGGCGTTCAGTCTTCGACCTTGCAAGCTTGGCTCTCATTCGTGTCGATTCGTGTGCATTCGTGGTTTCAAAAACCTTCCGAATTGTCCGCCTCTTCATCGCGAATGGAGGGAGACATTGGAATCGAGGAGGGAGGGTTGGGTGGATGCCTGAAGTTTGGTAGAAGATGGGGGTAAAAAATGGGCGGGATTGAGTTGGGGTTTGATGAGGACGAGTAGCAGGGGGCGACGTGGCTGCCGTGAAGACGATGATTGTGGCATAGACGTTGATTCCGATGGGGAGTATTTCTCGCTTCATGGTGTTCCTGGTTTGTTTGGTTCTTAACTCTGATGATGATGCCTTGATTGGCGTTCCTTATCATGCGGTTGCCTCCGCTGCGCTGCGCCCTTCGGGCAGGCTTTGGCTGGTTATCTCCTTTCAGTCGGCTCTGTCCCACAGCGGACAACCCGCGCTCACACCGTCAGCCAGGAACACCACCTCTTTTCAAAGACGTCTTGCTCCCCACCAACGGCTGCCATAAAGTCTCGCCGGAGGCACGCACCAACCATCATGTCGCAGCATCCTTCATCTTCTGACAGGACGGTTCGTGCAGCGCACCTACTGCAAGTGTCGGCAGCCACGCTTTTTTTTGTTTTAATCGCCATCGTCGGAGGAGCAGTCATCGACATCATTCACAACGGGAACAGTGGTTATCCGAATTTCTGGAGACAGGTTCGTTGTCCGTTCGGATACTTGATTGTGTTTCTTCTCCTTCTTCACGGAGCCATCCTCGGCGCAATGCGACAGCTTGGAGCGCGGGTGATTGCATTGTCGTTTGTGCTCGTTCTCACCTGGTTGATCCTCGAGCCACTATGGCCACGTTTCTGAGCATCCCCCAAAAAGTCCGCTGTGAACGCGCAACCGCCGAACAATAAAGGGTGTCTTGCTGCGGAGCCAGCAAAGAGAGCGCTGGTTGAACAGGCCCGGTGGATGGGCCGGGGAGTGATGCAAGTTGTGTCTTTGAATGGGGTTTTCGCACTCGGCGTTCAGCCTTCGACCTTGCAAGTCCGACTCTCATTCGTGTCGATTCGTGTGCATTCGTGGTTTCAAAAAATCGTTCGCGCCCTTGCGCCTCGATCGTTGCGAATGCAAAGCCAGACCAGATAGAAGCTGATGCGGTGACGGAGGCAGGTGCGGTGGGATTTGGCTTTTCCTTGGCTTTACAGGTGCTGTGGGGTCGATGCCCCCACCTACAGTTCGCTGCGGTGCATTCGGTTCTTCGGATCGGTGGAGGGGCTCGCACGAGGAAGATGGAATGGAGTGCGGCTTTGCCGTTTTCGTGGAGTTGTCGGCGTGGGCTTCGACAACAGCATGTGAGGCCACGCGCGTTCTCCGCTCTTTTTGGAGTCCGCACCTCATGCTTCGTCCAAATCCTGTTGAAAGCTCCTGATGGGCGTGCGGGAAAGGGGTGAACAACGCTCGCCGTCCTCCTCTTTAACATTCAGCCATCGGGGTTCAGCCTTCGACCTTCCAAGCTTGGCTTCCATTCGTGTCGATTCGTGTGATTTCGTGGTTTCAAAAAGCTTCCGAATTGTCCGTCTCTTCATCGCGAATGGTGGGAGACATTGGGTTCGAGGAGGGAGGGTGGGATCGATGCCTGAAGTTTGGTAAAAGATGGGGGGTAAAAAATGCGGGGTTGTGTCCGAAAGGCTTGAACCTCGGGTTTGCTTTGAGGGCTCAATGAGGACATGCAGCAAGGAAATGATTTCGCAAACACACAGTTGGCTTGGCGAGACTTTGCGGGGTTTTGGGAGCGGTGGTGCTGGGTGGTTTTTCGCGGCGAGGTGGGTGGTGTTTCTGGGGCAGGGCATGGACTGGGTCTCGATGCTATGGGAGAATTCTGGCATGCGCTTGAGAGGCCATGAGGCACGTTGTTCCCGCTTCAGTGCTTGGGGGTATGGATGCTGTCGGAAAAAATTTTTGTCCAAAAAGGCGGCTGAGGTGCCTGATTGAATGTGGAGGCTCATCGCTCTATCTTTCCACCTCACATGCAACCTGCTGAATCGGACCGCACCACGGAGTTTCTCCAGCTGCTGAACGCGCATGATCGCGCGTTGACGCTCTACGTGTATGGGCTGGTGCCGCGAGATTCGGAGGCGGAGGATCTTTTGCAACAGACGAAGATGCTGCTGTGGCGGCATTTTGATGAGTTCGAGCTGGGTACGAACTTTTTGGCTTGGGCGCGGAAGACGGCGTTTCATCAGGTGCTGAGCCATCGGCGCAAGCAGAAGCGGGCGCATGTGGCGCTCTCGGACGAGGCGTTGGAGGCTCTCGGGGAGGCGGTGGCGCAGCTGGCGGCGGAGCCGAGCGAGCGCCATGAGGCGCTGCGAGACTGCCTGGCGCGGCTGCCTGAGGAGCATCGGCGTTTGATCCGCTGGCGCTATTTTGATGACACGGATATTCGCGCCATGGCGGAGGACATGGGCAAGACGGAGACAGCGGTGTATCGGGCGCTGAGCCGGATCCGCATGACGTTGCAGGAGTGTCTGGAACGGCATTTGAACGATGAATGGAAGGGGGCACCACGCCATGTCTGACGCTTTGAAACCGGCGGAAAAATGGTCGCTGCTGGAGCAGTGGGATCAGGTGCAAGATGGCAGCGCTACGGCGGAGGTGGCGGCGGCGCTGGATCGTCGTCTGCGGCAGGATGAGGCGGCTCGGCAGTGGCTGGCCAGTGCGCTGCTGCTGGAGGCGGAGTTGCGGTATGAGGGGGAGACGCTGCTGGCGGCTCCGGTGCCCATTTCATCGACGGAGGGAGGGGCTCCTGTGGCTGGAGTGCGAGCGGGGTGGATCGGGCGTGCGGGGCTGCGTTGGTCTCACGCGGTGGCGGCGCTGCTGGCGGCGGTGCTGACCTGGCTGGGCTGGAGCCTGGCCACGCGACAGCCGGAGGAGGTGGCCACGCTGGAGCGGGCGCGTGGCTGCAAGTGGGGCAATAGTGCGCTGCCCACGCTGGAAGGCGCGCGGCTGCCAGCGGGCATGCTGGATTTGGTGGAGGGCATGGCGACGCTGCGTTTTGAGAGTGGCGCGGAGGTGGTGCTGGAGGCTCCGGCGCGGGTGGAGTTGCTTTCAAAAATGGCCTGCCGCGTGGCGGAGGGCACGGTGGTGGCGGATGTGCCGGAGTCGGCCATTGGCTTCACGGTGCACACGCCACGCACCACGGTGGTGGATTACGGCACGCGATTTGGCGTGACGGCGGGTGCGGATGGCAAATGCCTGGTGCATGTGCTGGAGGGGCTGGTGGAGGTGGAGCGGGAAGGGGAGGAAACGCCGCGCCGCCTGCACGGGGGGGAACGCGTCGATTACGGCGATGTGCTGCAGGATCAGCTGCAACTGACCGATGCGCCGGAGGAGCCGGAACGCGCGACGCGCCCGCCGAGCTGGGAGCAGGATGGCTGGTGGGTGATCACCACGGGCTATGGGCGTGGCAAGGACTCGTGGATCCAGTCCAACGCCGAGGTGAAGGTGCGAGGGGGAGAGAGCTTTTTGCGGGTTAAATACACCTCTCTCGATTCGAATCTGCAGCGCAAGGCCTACCTCGGCTTCGATCTTTCCTCCCTGCGGAGCCCTGTGGCTGAAGCGGAGCTGCTGCTCGAAATCGACCGCAGCGAACTCGGCTACGGCACGCTGGTGCCGGATGCGACCTTCGTCGTCTATGGCGTCACGGCGGAGGAGCAGGATGGCTGGGAGGAGGCGGCCCTCTCTTGGGACGCTGCTCCGGCGCATCAGCCCGGCGCGCCCTCGCCGCAGCATCCCATCGCGAATCAGGCGGTGGAACTGGGGCGCTTCCAGGTGGCGCAGGGTCAGCAAAGTGGCGTGGTGCGCGTGTCTGGTGCGGCTTTGACCGACTTCCTCAATGCCGACACCAACGGGCTGGCCACCTTTGTCATCTGCCGAGAGACGGATGAGAGCGCGCGCAACGGCCTGGTGCACGCGTTTGCCTCCAAGGAGCATCCCCGGCTCTCGCCGCCGACGCTGCGGCTCAGGCTTCGCCCGGATAATTGACCTGGGCTCCGTCCGTCTTCACCAGCTCGTGAAAGGCGGCGATGACCTGCTGCGTCACCGGTCCGGGAGTGCCCGTGCCAATCACGCGCCGATCCAGCTGGACGGCGGCAATGACCTCTGCGGCGGTGCCGGTGAGGAAGCATTCATCCGCCGTGTAGAGTTCATGGCGGGTCATCATCACCTCACGGCACGGGATGCCGAGCTGGGCTAGTAGATCGATCACGGCCTGGCGGGTGATGCCATCCAGCGCGCCTGCCGACACGGGCGGGGTGGAGACTTTGCCGTTCTTCACGACGAAGACGTTGTCCCCCGTGCACTCGGCCACGTAGCCCTGCTCGTTGAGCATGATGCCCTCCTCGCAACCCGCTTGGATGGCCTCGATCTTGGCCATCACATTGTTCAGGTAGTTCAGCGACTTGACTTGCGGGCTCAGTGCGGCTGGCGTCGGCCGCCGGGTGGCGCAGGTGATGAGGTGCAGACCTTTTTCATAACGCTCGGCGGGGTACAGCTTGATGGTGCCGGCGATGATGATGATGGACGGTTTGGGGCATTGGAAAGGATTCAACCCCAGCGAGCCCACGCCTCGCGTCACCACGAGGCGGATGTAACCATCCTGCAAGCCATTGGCGGCCACGGTGTCGAGCGTGGCCTGCTCCATCTCCTCGATCGTCATGGGGATCTCCATGCAGATGGCGCGTGCGGATTCGAACAATCGGTGAATGTGCGCGGCGAGGCGGAAAATGCGACCGTGATAGATGCGGATCCCTTCAAACACTCCGTCGCCGTAGAGCAGTCCGTGATCGAAGACCGAGATCTTCGCGTCTGATTCAGAGAGAAACTGGCCGTCGAGGTAGATTTTCATGAGTGTGGGGGCGGAGAGGCGCAGCGTCTCGCGGCGCAGCGGACGAATACTTTGGCGCGGGATGCGCGGGGAGCAAGCGCGGCCTTCGCCGATGACGGGCGCGGGGCGGGGCGGGGCGCGTCAGGCGTCGGGATTTCCCAACGACTCCACCTCAGCCAGGGGGTGCAGCAGCGGCACCTCCTCACAGATGGAGCGCAGCCGCTCGCTGGCGGTGGGGGTGTATTGGAGGAAGTGGCGCTTGCCTTGATTGCGACTCAGATTGCCGTAGGCACCGAGGGCCTGCATCAGCCGCTGCGCGGCGCAGAGCAGAAAGGTCTGGCGCAGGGGGACAAAGTCGCGGCCCGTATGGCGTGCGTAAAAAAGCAGCAGTTCCTCCCGCTGGCTGCGCGTGAGGGGCATGTAGGGGTCAAACAGCAGTGACGCCAGATCGTACTCGGGCAGGCCGAGGCGCACGCCTTGGTAGTCCACCAGCCAGGCCGCACCCTGGTGGAGCATGATGTTTTGACTCTGAAAATCTCGATGCACCAGGGCGCGAGGCAGCGCGGCGAGTTGTCGGCGTAGGTCGCGAAACACCCGCTCCAGAGGGGCTAGCTCCGCAGCGGTGGGATCCAGTCCCAGGGTGCCACGCAGGTGATGATCCAAAAAGTAATTTTGCTCCCACTCGTAGAGCGCCTCATCGAAGGCCGGCTCCAGCTCGGTCAGGTCAGCCGTCTTCAGCGAGCGCTCACTCACGGCGTGCAGTTTGGCCACCTCGATGAGCGCCTTTTCATACAGAGACCGCAGCTCCTCCCAGGGAGCCTCCCGATGCGCGTGCAGATCGTCCCCACCCAGATCCTGCAGCCAGACGCAGAGGCGATCTTCATCGAAGCAGTATATCTCCGGCACCCGCACGCCCAGCGCAGCCAGCCGGTGGGTGGCGGGCACAAACTTCGGGTTGTCTCGCCGCGCCAAGGTATAGACCATCAGAATCATGGGCCGCTGCGGACTCGCTGGCCATTCCATCCGGTAGTAGTGACGATCCGATCCGCCTTTGGTGATCGCACTCACCCGGCACTCGAGATTTTCCAGCTCGGGAAAGTGCTGGCAGGTGAGGATCAGCAGAGCCTGATGTTCGGGCGGCATGTTGGGCAGATTTGGAAAGAGGGAGTTGGAGGTCGATGGAGGGAGAAGGTTCAAAAATCCGTCTCCTCAGCCGCGCCATCGGCCACACAAGCGGAGCGAATGATGCAGCGCCGCAAGCGAGCCGTTGCCGTGGCGCGTGCTCCGGGCCAAAGGATGCAGTCCTCCAGCTCGGCTCCCGCCTCCACCAGGGCCCCAGGGCCGATGACGTTGATCCCGCGCAGCACCGCCTCGGGGGCGACCTCTGCCGCAGCGTGCAGGCAGGGGCCAAAACCTTCCCGCGCCGCCGCCAGATGCGCGTCCAGGTAGGAATCACGATCTCCCAGATCCCACCAGTGCCCTTCATCGATGACGACACCGCCCAGCCCGGCACCGCGACGGATGATTTCGAGGAAAGGCTGGATCACGCTCTCCACCTTCCCCGGCGTCAACCAATCCAAAAACGACGGGTCACACAGGTAGATGCCGGTGAACTGAAACTCATCGACCAGTCCCGTGCCGAGCAGGTTGTGAATGTCCCGGACGCGTCCGGTCGAGCGATCCAGATGCACCCGCAGGTGGGGGCCGTGACTGCGCAGCACCAGCGTCACCAGATTTCCCGCTGCTCGATGCGCGTCGATCAGCGGCTGCAGCGGCAGGTCGGTGAGGATGTCTCCATTATAAACCAAAAACGGCTCAGGCCCCTCCAGCAGGTCCCGCACGTTGGCGATGCCCCCCGCCGTCTCCAGCCGTGTCGGCACCTCCTGCCGAAAATGCAGCAGCACCCCGCTGTAGGTCGAGCTGGGAAAGGCCAGCTCGTAAGTCTCAGGCAGGTGAAAGGTATTCACCGCGATCTGCTCCGCCCCGGCCGCGATGACATGGTCGAAGGCACGGCAGATCAGCGGCTGGTGGAAAAACGGCACCAGCGGCTTCGGGAGCTGCTCAGTCAGAGGTCGCAGACGGGTGCCGAGGCCGGCCCCCAAAACAAAAGCCTTGTTCACCGCGCCGATCTAAGGTCTCATGCCGCTGGGCGCAAACGATACTTCGTCCGCCGCGCCACCTCCCGTCCGCCAGAGAGTCGCCTACCGCCGCCTCCCCTCAAACCCGCACCGAGATGAATGCCGCCGAACGCCGCATCGTGGCCGCCCAGGGCTACGTCGAGCTGCACCTGCCCGAGCTGGCACGGGAGGAACTCGCCGCTTTGCCCGCCGACATGTTGGATCGCGCCGATGTCACCGAGCTGCTCACCCTCTGCCTGATGGCGGAGCAGCGCTGGGCGGATGCGTTGCCCTTCGCCCATCAGCTCTGCCTGCGGGCACCTGATCAGGTCGGAGGATTCATTCACGGCGCGTACTGCCTGCATGAACTGGGCCGCACTCAGGAGGCGCTGGAGCTGCTCGAGGGAGGCCCCGATGCCTTGCGCGGAAAAGCGGTGTATTTCTACAACTTGGGCTGTTACCTCGCCTGCCTCGGCCAGCAGGAAAAAGCATTGCGCCTCCTGTGCCGATCCTTTGATATGGACCCGGGCCTGCGCCTGGAAGCTCGGCGAGATCCCGATCTTTCCCCCCTGCGCGCCGCCCTCGCCTCCCTCTGATTTGACCTGCCTCATGCCCAGCCTGCCGCTCGATTCCGCCCGCACCGCCATGGTGGCTTGGTTTCGCGAAAATTTCCGTCTGCGTGGGGAAGTCGGGGCCTCCTGCGCCGTGTGGGCAGGAGGAAAAATCATCCTCTCCCTGGCTCAGGGCTACACCACGCGGGATCGTTCCAATCCCTGGACGGAGGCCACACTCGTGCCCGTCTGGTCCTGCACCAAAGGACCTGCCGCCGTCACCTGCCTGATGGCGCTCGAAGAGGCCCACGTCGAGCTGGATGCCCCCGTCGCGGAGGTCTGGCCCGAGTTTGTCGGCGGAGGGAAAGCCGCCATCACCCTGCGCCAGCTGCTCTCTCACACCGCTGGGCTCGCCATGCTCGACGAGCGCGTGCCCATCTTTGATCGCGAGGCCGTCGTCCACGCCCTCGAGCTGCAAGTTCCCGTCTTTCCACCCGGATCCACCGTCGCCTACCACGCCCGCACCTTTGGCTTTCTGCTGGAAGAGATCGTCATGCGCACCACCGGGGCAGAGAGCCTCGGCGAGTATTTTCGTGAAGTCCTCGGAGAACCCCTCGGACTGGATTTTTGGATCGGACTGCCCCGCGAGCAGCACCCCCGTGTCGCCACGCTGTATCCGGGGAAAATGAGCATCCAGCCGCACAATCAAGCCTTTTTGAAAGCGTTTGGCACGCCAGACTCCACCACCCTCCGCACCTTTCAGAGCCCCGTCGGACTCAACGCCATCGCCGACTTCAATGAGCCTGAAACCTGGATGCGCGGCTATCCCGCCATGGGTGGAGTGGGCTCCGCTCTCGCCTTGGCGCAGTTTTACGGCGTGCTCGCCAATGGCGGAATTTGTGCGGGGCAGCAGGTCATTTCCCCGTCCGTCTTGCGGCAGGCGGAGACGTTGCAAAGCTCCGGGCTGGATCAGGTGCTCTGCGTGCCCACCGGCTTCAGCGCCGGCTTGATGAAGGATCCCATCGACGAAGAGACGGGAGAAAAAATCCGCCAGCTCTTTGGTCCCTCCACGCGCGCCTTCGGGCACCCGGGCGCAGGTGGCAGCCTCGCCTTTGCTGATCCTGAAAGCGGCATCGGATTTGCCTACGTCATGAATCAAATGGAAGTCGGAGCTTTCCCCGGTGAGAAAGCCCTCGGCCTCGTCCATGCCCTTTACGGGCTTGGCGTGAGACCCTGATCGCGCCGCCAATCATCCTCCCACTCAGCGCTTCAAAAGATAGAGAAAAGGAGATGCTTCTCTCATCCCTCTCTAGGGGTGGGGCTGATGTTAGGCGGTGATCATTACCCCTCATCAAGGATAAAAAACCCCCTGCGAAGGGTATGTCCAGGCTTGTTTTTGGCGGCGTTTTTTTTCTCTGAAACCCCCTCAAAAACTCGATGACGACATTGATCACTTGGAAATCCTTTGCCTGCGCAAGCCTTCTGGCCAGCGTCGGTCTCGGCGGCTGCCATCAGGAGAAAGAGCACGAAGAGCATGAGGAAGTGGAGGCCCGACTGATTGCGACCTCACCCTTGATCAAAGACACTCTCGTCACCCGCGACTACGTCTGCCAGATCCACTCCAATCGGCACATTGAAGTGAAGGCACTGGAGCGCGGTTACCTCGAGACCGTGCACGTCAAAGAAGGGCAGCATGTCGAAACGGGCGACCTCATGTTCAAAATCCTGCCGCTGGTGTATCAAGCGGATTTGAAAAAAGCCGAAGCCGAAGCTCAGGCGGCGAAGTTGGAATACGAAAACACGCGTCGTTTGTTTGAAAACAAAGTGGTGTCTCAGACCGAACTCGCGCTCACCAAAGCCAAGTTCGAACGCGCTGAAGCGGAGGTCAATCTCGCCCAAGCCCACCTCGGATTCACCGAACTGCACGCCCCTTTCCCCGGCCTCAGCGGACGCTTGGAACTGCGCCAGGGCAGTCTCGTGGATGAGGGAGAGCTGCTCACCACCCTCTCTGACAACAGCGAGATGTGGGTCTATTTCAACGTGCCCGAGGCCGAGTATCTGAGCTACATGTCCCAGGCTCAGCCCGAGGACACAAAGACCGTCGAGCTGATGATGGCCAACGGTCAGACCTTCAAGCACAAAGGCCGGATCAATGTGATCGAGTCTGAGTTCAACAGCGAGACTGGAACCATTCCTTTCCGGGCAGATTTCCCCAATCCCGAGAGCTTGCTGCGCCACGGCGAGACGGGAAACATCCTCATGAAAACGATGGTGAAAGGAGCCATGCTCATTCCCCAAAAAGCAACCTTCGAGATCCTCGATCACCACTACGTCTTCGTCGTCGATCAAGACAACGTCGTGGAACAAAAGCGCATCCTCATCAACGAGGAGTTAGAAGACCTGTTCATCGTCGGCAGTGGCCTCAAAAAGGATGACAAAATCATCTTCGAAGGGCTGCGTCATGTGCGCACCGGCAAGGAGGTCGAATACGAATTCGAGCCGCCTGAGGAAGTGATCAAAAGCCTCAAAGTGAAGTCGGAATAAGCAACGCACCGGAGCCACCCGACCATGTTTACCAAGATTCTCCATCGGCCTGCCCTGGCCATCGTGATTTCGATCATCATCCTCTTCCTGGGCGGCCTCTCCATTCTCACGCTCCCCATTTCTCAGTTCCCCTCCGTGGCTCCGCCCGTCGTGATGGTCAGCATCGCCTACCCGGGGGCGAGCGCCAAGGTGCTGGAGGACTCCGTTCTCATTCCGTTGGAGCAGTCCATCAACGGCGTGCAAAACATGAAATACATGGTGGGAGACGCCACCAGTGCCGGTGAGGCGACGATTCAGGTCATCTTTCACCTCGGTACCGACCCCAACCAAGCGGTGGTCAACGTGATCAACCGCGTGGATCAGGTCAAAAATCGCCTGCCACCCCTGGTGCAGCGGGAGGGTATCATCGTCAACAACCTCAGCCCCAACATGCTGATGTACGTGAACTTGTTCAGCACGGACGAGAACGCGGACATGAACTTCCTTTTCAACTACGGCTACATCAACATCCTGCCCGAGATCAAACGCATCCGCGGGGTAGGTAGTGCCAACATCCTCGGTACTCGTCAATACGCCATGCGAGTCTGGCTCAAACCGGACCGCATGCGTGCCTACAACGTCTCCACCGAAGAAGTGATGAAAGCGCTGGCGGAACAAAGCGTCATCGGCTCCCCTGGGCGGATCGGACGCGCCGACAGTCGCAGCTCCCAATCTTTGGAATACGTTCTCACCTATCAAGGGAGATATAACACTCCTGAGCAGTACGAAGATGTCATTCTCCGCGCCACCGAGGAGGGTGAACTACTGAGGCTCAAAGACGTCGCTACCGTCGAGTTAGGCAGTGAATTCTACGATATTTACTCCGACCTCGATGGCCACCCCTCCGCCGCCATCGTGCTCAAGCAAAGTTACGGTAGCAACGCGCAAGAGGTCATTGAGCAGATCAAAGCCAAACTGGAAGAGATCAAAGAGAAGTCCTTCCCTCCGGGCATGGATTACGAGATCAGTTATGATGTCTCGAACTTCCTCGATGCCTCCATTGAAAAAGTGTTGCACACACTCATGGAGGCCTTCGTCCTGGTGGCCTTGGTGGTCTTTGTCTTTCTGGGAGACTGGCGCTCCACTTTGATCCCGACTCTGGCCGTGCCCGTGTCCTTGGTCGGTGCCTTCTTTTTCATGCAGTTCTTCGGGGTCAATATCAACCTCATCACCCTCTTCGCCCTAGTGCTCGCCATCGGTATCGTGGTGGATGACCCCATCGTCGTCGTGGAGGCCGTGCACGCCAAAATGCACGGCAAAGACGGCGTCGGACCGTATCGCGCGACCCAGATGGTGCTGCATGAAATTTCGGGGGCCGTCATTGCCATCACCCTGGTCATGACCTCGGTGTTCGTGCCCGTGACGTTCATGACGGGTCCCGT
>JAGRPD010000102.1 GCA_020439875.1 Verrucomicrobiales bacterium | reverse complement strand
CCTCACTGCGGCCACCTACAGAGGGGACCGCGCCGCACCTCGCTGTAGGCGGGGGCATCGAACCCGCTGCGACAGAGAAGCCTTTGAGGCGCGATTGATTTCGATCGAACAGCCTTCTCATTCGCCTCCCAAAGACGTGCGGCCTCTCTGCGGCCACCTACAGAGGAGCATCGGCGTTGGCTTACCCTCTTGCGTCGCCAGTGGGGAATTGGGCTTGTGCCAGGGCGGGGGTCGTCTAGGCTGGATGCCCCGTGGATTTCGGACCACGGTCTTTTGAGTCATGGGAATGCGATTTCGAAATTTGACACGGCACCGTGAGATCGGAGCCAACAGCTACCTGCTGGAAAGCGGCAATCAACGCGTGGTGCTCGATGCTGGCATGCACCCAAAGCACACCGGCCAGGAAGCGCTGCCCGACTTCGGCCCCCTGCCCACGCATCACGCCCAGGCGCTGCTGGTGACGCATGCACACCACGATCACATCGGGGCTCTGCCCGTGCTGCAGCGCCGACAGCCCCAAGCCGCCGTGCTGATGACGGAGCCAACCGGCGAGGTGGGCAGCGCGATGCTGCACAATTCCGTCAACGTCATGAGCCGCCAGCGGGAGGAACTGGGTGTGACGGAGTATCCCATGTTCACCCACCGTGAGTTGGATGACATCCGCCCGCAGTGGATCTACCGCGATTACGAGCGGCCCTTCACCGTGCCCGACACGGACCTGGAGGCCTCCTTTCACGATGCCGGACACATTTTGGGATCCAGCGGCATTCAGCTGCGAGAGGGCGGCGCGCGCCTGTTTTACACCGGTGACGTGTGTTTTGAAAACCAGACGCTGATGCAGGCGGCGCGTTTCCCGGAGCAGGACATCGACGTGCTGCTGCTGGAGACCACCCGCGGCACCTATGCGCGACCGGAAGACTACTCTCGCAAGGCGGAGAAAGAACGCCTAGCACGGCTGATTCAAGACACCTGGGAGGCGAACGGCTCGGTGTTGATCCCCGTCTTCGCTCTGGGCAAAACCCAGGAGCTACTGCTCATGATGCATGAGCTGAGCCAGGAGGGACTGATGCCTTCCATGCCGGTTTTTATCGGCGGATTGGGCACCAAAATCACCGTGCTCTACGATCACTACGCCGATCGTGTACCGCGGAACTACCCCGGCTTTCGCCTGCTGGAAGACATCGACATCCTGGTGGCTCCGCGAGCCCGGCGGCGGGAAATTCAATACCAATCCCGGGCCATCTACCTGCTCTCCAGCGGCATGATGACGGAAAAAACCACGTCCAACACCTTCGCCTGGAAGTTCATCGACAATCCCCGCAATGCGGTGGCCTTCGTCGGCTACACGGATCCGGAAACGCCGGGCTACCGCCTGCGAACCGCAGCGGAAGGCTCGGAGATTCGTCTCAGCCCGGATCTATCTCCGGTGAAGCTCGCCGCGCGGGTGGAATCTTTTGACTTCAGTGCCCACGCCACCCGGGAGCAACTGGCGGACTATGCCGAGCGGGTGCGCCCGCAGAAGCTAGTGCTGGTGCATGGCGAGGTGGAGTCTCAGGCCTGGTTTGCGCAACGTTTTCAGGAGACCCTGCCCGAGACCGAGATCATCCTGCCAGAGCCGCATCGAGTGATCGACCTGTGGTGATGTCGCTTGAGGGCATCCGGTGAAAGGCAGGCCAATCCGGAGGCGTTGGCAGCGGATGCGTTGGATTCCATTTGTCGCCACCTGCCTGCTCTTCACCGCCGTCACACGGGCGGAGAAGCCGAACATCCTGTTTCTCTTTGCTGATGACCTGACCCACGAGGCCCTCGGCATGCGCGACCTCGTCGATGTGGACACGCCCCATCTCGACAAGCTGGCGCGGCGCTCCGCCCTCTTCACCCACGCCTACAACATGGGCTCCTGGAGTGGTGCCGTCTGCGTGGCCAGCCGCACCATGCTGAACACCGGGCGCTACGTATGGCGGGCGCAGGCCGTTTACGGAAAAAAGGAGATGGCTCAGGAGCAGGCGCGCGGGGTGCTGTGGAGCCAGCTGATGAAGAAGGCTGGATATCAAACATTCATGACCGGAAAATGGCACGTGCCAGCGGATGCGGACGCGATCTTTGACGTGGCCCGCCACGTGCGGCCCGGCATGCCCGCCACCGTGCCCCAGTCCTACAATCGCCCACTGGCGGGGCAGCCCGATCCCTGGAGCCCCTACGACAAGTCCCTCGGCGGATACTGGGAGGGCGGCAAGCATTGGACGGAAGTGACCGCTGATGACGCGGTGGAGTTTTTCAGCATGGCCGGAGCGAGCGACAAGCCCTTCTTCATGTACGTGGCCTTCAACGCACCGCATGATCCCCGACAAGCTCCGAAGAAGTTTGTCGATCAATACCCGCCGAGCCGGATCGAGGTGCCGGAGAACTTCTTGCCGCTGTACCCCTACGCGGAGGAGATGAAGGCGGGCAAATCGCTGCGCGATGAGAAGCTGGCTCCCTTTCCACGCACGCCGGAGGCGATCAAGGTGCATCGCGGCGAATACTTCGCCCTCATCACCCACCTGGATGAGCATGTGGGCCGCGTGCTGGATGCCCTGGAGCGCAGTGGCAAGGCCGATCAAACATGGATCCTCTTCTCCGCAGACCACGGCCTAGCGGTGGGACATCACGGCCTGCTGGGCAAACAAAACATGCACGAACACAGTGTGAAGGTGCCGCTGCTGGTGAGTGGACCCGGGCTGGAGCCACGCCAAGTGGATGCTCCCGTCTATCTCCAGGATGTGATGGCGACGGCGCTGGATCTGGCCGGTGCGGAGCGGCCTGAGCATGTGGAATTTCACAGCCTGCTGCCCCTAGCACGAGGGGAGAGCACCGAGGCCACGGCGAATCCCGTGTATGGAGCCTACCTGGATGCGCAGCGCATGGTCATTGAAGACGGCTGGAAATTGATCGCCTACCCCGCAGCAAAGGCGGTGCGACTCTACCACCTCAGTGAGGACCCTCAGGAAATGCATGACTTGGCCGAGGATCCCGCCCAGGCCAAACGCATCAAAACCCTGTTTGCCAGCCTACGGCGCTTGCAGGCGGATCTGGATGACGAGCTGGATCTGACCACAGCTTTTCCCAATCTCTAAAAGCCGCGCGTGGTTGGGAGTTGAGTGCCTCGTAGAACGACGCTAGGTTGGGGGACGATGACGAAGGACCAACTTGTGCAATCTTTGCGGGAAAAACTGGCAGCCGCGCAGGGGCTGCCCGAGGAGACACGGCAAAATCTGCTGAAGCTCGTCGATGAGCTGGCCGCAGCGGACGAGGGCACCTCAGACGTGACCGTGCCGGAGTGCGAAGAAGAACCGCACGGCCTGGCTCGTGTCACCCACTACGTGGAGGAGCTGGAAGCTTCCCACCCCGATGTGGCAAACTTGCTCGGTCAGGTCAGCGTGGTGCTCAGCAAGATGGGGCTCTGAGGCCCCGCCTTTTCAAACGCGGCGAGCATCGCGCGCCGTCGCGCGGTGGGCATCGCTACTCTGGAAGTGCGCGATTGCGACCGCCAAGGCATCCGCTGCATCCGCAGGCGGTGTCTCGCGCAGCCGCAGCAGGGAGCGGATCATGAAGGCCACCTGTTCCTTGGCCGCAGCACCGCGCCCCACCGCAGCCTGCTTCACCTCGCGCGGCGCATACTCATAAATCGGCAGTCCATGCTCCGCCGCCGCCAGCAGGCAGGCTCCGCGGGCGGTGCCGAGCACGATCGCCGTCTTGAAGCTCTGCACGTAAATGGTGGCCTCAATGGCACAGACCGTCGGTTGATGCTGGCGGATCAAATCCGTCAACTGCTCCCGGATCGCCACCAAACAACCCGATGGCAGCAACTTCGGAGCGTTGGCGATGGTGCCATAAACCAAGGGGCGAAGGTCGCGCCCGACCTGCTCGACCACGGCGTAACCCGTCTTGCGCAGCGCGGGATCGATGGCCAGGACGCGCTCGTGGACCGTTGGCACAGGGGTTTTCAAAGCTCCGAGGGATCAGTCTGAAACCGCCGATTAAAAGGTGCTGCGTGGAGCTTTCCGCCGACTCCCCAGCTGAAACAACTGATCCAGCGAGACCGCGCCCGATCCGAACAAACACAGCGTGAATGCAATGATCAGATACAGCCAGCAAAGCTCGCCAAACTCCGGATGCGCATGGCGATCCACCAGGAGGGCCGCCACCGCCACCACCATGAAGAGCAGGGAAAAAAAGCGGGTGAGGAAACCCAAAATCCACGACGCGCAAACCAACGCCAACACCACCGCGACGGCCGGCGCGACGAGATGCGGATACGGCACGCCCGCATCTTCAAACGCCGTCTTCCATGCCCACGGAACCTCCTTCCAAATGAACTGATGCGCTGCCGGCAGAGCCTGCCAAAGATGGCGACTGAGCAGCAACACGCCCGCTCCGATGCGGAGCACAGCCGTGGTCTGAAAAAGCGCGCCGAGGGGATGATCCCCGCGCCGGGACGCGGACGAACCGCCAATTTGTTCGATCATGAAAAGAAAGGTGAGGTCAGAGGTGAGCGGCCAGCTCCAGGATGGCTCCGGCCTGTAATTTCGCCGATAAATCCGCCGCCCGCAGATCCCGGTAATACCGTTCGTCCTTGGGTGTGGCCAAATAAAGCGCCCGGCTCGTCGATCCCGCCCGCCGCCCGCCCGCGTAGGCCACCGCCTGGGATGGCGTCAGCTCATCGCTGAAGGGCAGATAGACGGTGTGTCCGGCGGCAAGATCCCCCGCCACGGCCAGCAGCGGTTGATTTTCCACCGAGATGACGTGGACCAGCACGGGTGACGAGGTGCGACCCGCGACGCGGAAAGAGGAGCCGATCACCGTCACGGCGCGATCCAGCGTGAGACCACCAATTTTCGGCGTGCCGCCCTTGCCCAGATCCAAGGTGCCGTCCTGCTGGATCACACTGATGCCTGACCACAGCTCACGGGCAGAGCGCAGGTCCTCCCGCACCAGCAGCCGCAGCGTGTGGCCCGGCTGCAACGGCGCACGCGGGTCAAAGGCGATGTTCGGATCCTGCGCATCGACTTGATCGAGATGGCCCGGCAGCAGGCGCTTCACGCTGGTGAGGTCCGGCAGCTTGGGCAGGCTCGGGGTGACTTTTTTCAACGTGTCACAAGCACAGAGGCCGATGCTGACCATCAGGGCCAGGAGACGAAGGATGAGGGCAAAACGAAACTTCATGGTGGGAAAGGCGCAGGCACCGCGTCCCGCCATCATGCCCCTCTCACCGCACCCTGCAAGGCCCTTTCAGGCACTCCCCCCTCCTCGTAAATCCATAGCAGGACCTCATGCCTCACCGAGGATGCCTCGCACGATCTCCCACTCCCACTGCGTTGAAAACCCAACGCCGCCCGCCATGAAGCCCCTCCTCACCGCATCGCTCCTCTTCCTCTCCGCCGCGCCTGCGCTGGCTCTCACCCTCGTCAGCCCTGATCTTCCACCCGCCCCCATCATCGTCGCCGCCGACGCACCGCCCCGCACCCGAGACGCCGCTCAGACCCTCGCCGACTACGTGGAAAAGATCAGCGGGAAACGACCTGACGTGCTCCAGCCTCCACCGGCTCAGCCTCCCGAGCGCGCCGTGTGGATCGGCGTCTCACCCGCCGTCCCATCGCTTTTCCCTGACATCCAGCTCGAATTTCAACATCCCGAAGAAACCCTCATCGTCGCCACCACCCATCACCTACTCCTCGCGGGCCGAGATCGCTGGGACCCGGCTCATCGGGAGGCCAAAGGACGGCTCGCCATGAAGACCGACCTGCAGCAGGAGTATGGCACGGCCAACGCGGTTTACAGTTTTATCCAGGATCAGCTCGGCGTGCGTTGGCTTTGGCCCGAGGAAGAAGACATCCTGCCGAGTCCACGCATCGACGTCCCGCCCGGAGAAATCCGCTACCACCCATCCATCCGCGCCCGTTCCGGCATGTTTGTGAAGCTCTCTCTGGGCGACAACAAAGAGGGTCCCGATGAACTCTGGGCGCGCTGGCAGCGGATGCAGCTGGACTCGATGCAGATCGATGGCGGACACGGCTTTGGCGACTGGTGGCAGCTCTATCACGAGACCCATCCCGAATACTTCGCCGCCGCTCCCGATGGCAGTCGCCCGCCCAATCCCTTCAATCCCCGCAACACCAAACTCTGCGCCACCAACCCTGCCGTCTGGGAGCAGTGGCTACAAAATATCGAGCAAGAGCTGGCAGAAAATCCCACCAAGCAGATCTTCAACGTCTCGCCCAACGACGGCTACACCAGCGGCCACTGCACCTGCGCGAACTGCCTCGCCTGGGATCATCCCGATGGCGAAAAAATGACCTGGACCTTCGGCAACGGCGTCAAGTTCGACGGCGTCTCCCAGTCCGACCGCGACGTGCGCTTTGCCAACACCCTGGCCCGCAAACTCAAGCAACGTTTTCCCGACCGCGAACTCTACGTCCTCCTCAACGCCTACGGTTACGCCCGCAATCCACCCCTCGCGCAACGTCCCGATGAAAACGTCATCATCTCCAGTGTCGCCAATTTCCACCTGCGCTCTCCCGAACATCGCAAGCTGCCGATGGAGCAACATGAGGAGTGGGCGAAGCTCTCAAAACACCTCATGTGGCGGCCCAATCTCGGCAGCCAAGCCGGACTCAGCTGGGGCATGCCCGACGTGGCCATGACCCAGGCGGGCGAAGATTTCCGCTTCGCGGCAGACACCCACTGCATCGGTCTCTACTTTGATCTCTTCTGGTTCCACTGGGCCACCCAGGGTCCCCACTACTACGCCCTCGCGCATCTGGCGTGGAATCCGCGCGCCGATGTCGAATCTCTGATGGACGACTACTACCAGCGCGGCTTCGGCCCCGCCGCTGCCGAGGTCAAACACTACTGGAAACTGCTGGAGCGCACCCGCATGGAGTTTGTCGCCGAAGAACCCAGCCGCCAGCGCGCCTACGATCTGCCCAAAAAATACACCCCCGCCCTCTTCGCCGAAGCTCAAGCGCATCTCGATACCGCCGCCGCTCAAATTGCCAACGCCGATGCGAAATACCAGCGCCGTCTCCACTTCATCCAGTGCGGGCTCGACTTCGCCAAACTCGTCGTGGATACCCGCCAGTGGATGCAGAAATTCGAGGAGTGCAAAGGCAAGGATGCCGAAGCCAAAGCACACGTTTTGACAAACTGGGAGCGCGTCGCTGAAATGCAAAAGACCTTCCCGCCTTACGCCATCAACTGGCAGGCCGTGTTTCGCACGCCCGAGCCTGGCAAAGACACCAAACGCATCATGGGCCTCCATCCCGATGTCCCCCTCAGTGGTCGCGTCCTGCGCGAGTTGCGCGACGCTGGATTGGAGTAACAGCCACCCCCATCTCACCGCCATGCACCGCCTCATCGCCACCCTCCTCACCCTGCTCGTCACCACCAGCTTCGCCGCACCCGAAGTGCGACCTCTGCCCGAGATCCGCACCCTGGGCATCGGCCCCTGCATGGACGCCGCCGTATCAGGAGACAGCCTCGTCGTCATCGGCTCAGGAAAACTTCACACCTTCGACCTCACCGACCCCACTCAGCCTCGTCACCTCGGCAGCCTCGATGGCCTCGGCAATACCCGCCAGATCGTCGTGCGGGATGACATCGCCTACATCTCCTCGCGCGAATACGGCGTGTACCTCGTCAGCATCGCCGACCGCGCCCACCCCCAGCTGCTCAACCACTATGATTCGATCGAACTCGCCACAGGCCTCGCCTTAGCGGGCGATGTTTTATTCGTCGCCTGCCGTCAGTATGGCGTGGAGTTCGTTGATGTCTCCGATCCCCGCCAACCGCGTCACCTCAGCACCGTCCTCACTGGAGAAGCCCAATCCGTCACCTATCACGACGGTTATCTCTACGCCGGTGTTTGGGCCTCCTCGGAGATCGTCACCGTCGATGCGCGCGACGCCCGCGCTCCCAAGATCGTGAGCAAGACGCCCCTCGACGGTTACGGAGACGGCGTGGAAGTGCGCGACGGCATTCTTTACGCCGCCACCGGACATCACTCCCGCCTGCCTCATGCCGAAGAGGAAGAGCCCGGCTATGGAACAGGTCACGGACTGGAAATGTTCGACCTCACCGATCCTGCTAACCCCCAGTTCCTCGGTCGCATCAAGTTCCCGCCGTTTTACACCATCGGCAATGACATGTGGAGCGTCTCTGTGATCAATGGCCATGCCTTCGTCGCCGACACCCACAACGGCATCTTCGTCGTGGACGTCCGCGATCCTCGCCATCCCGCCCTCGTCGCCAGCCATCAACTCCCTTCACCTCCCCGGCGCGACATTCCGGGTTACTACGGCGGCATCGCCGTCGGTCAGGGCTGCATCTATGGAGCCGGAGGCTGGACCGATCTGCATGTGCTGGAAGAGCCTCACTGGGCCCAACCCGTGATCTCCGACACCGGCAGCCCACCCCACATCGGCCCCGAGCAACCCTTCACCGATCCCCACGTCGCCGCCGCCTATCATCCTCCCGGCCAGGTGCACGGCGTCACCATGATCGCCGGAGACACTCTCGCCGCCGCCGCTTGCGGCAGCGCAGGCGTTCACCTCTTGCGCCTCGGAGACAGCTCCATCGAGCCCGTTTCGATCATCCCCACCGAAGACTTCGCCACCGATGTTTATGCCCGAGATCACACCTTGTATGTTTGTGAGGGAGTCGGCGGTCTCTCCATTTGGAAAATTCAGGCCGATGGCAAAGCCACCCGCCAGGGTAGCTACACTGCACCGAATGCTCGCGTTCGCTACGTCGTCGTGCCAGAGCCGGGAAACCTCGCCCTGATCGAAGTCAACGCCGGAGAGCTGCACATCGTCGATGTCACGGATCCCGCCGCTCCACGCCGTTTGTTAAAGGAATCCTGGCTCGGTCTTTTCTACGGCGATCAACTGCTCGACGCCATCGTGGATGGCCGCTACGCCGCCGCGTTTTGGCATGCATCGGGTCTGCATTGGTACGATCTAACCACGCAACCTCCGCAGCATGAGGGCGTGCATCCCGAGGGACGCTTCGGCATTTTTGACGGCCTCCTACTGCATGAAGAGCGCCTCCTCGCCATCCGCCGTGGAGGCTGGGTCTGGTTTGATCGCAACGAAGCGCGTCCGTTCGATGAGCTTCCCGTACAGCGCGTTCCCGATCTCTATCTCAGTGGCCGCCCCACCCTCTCAAACCATGTCCTCTACCTCACTCACCGCGCCTACAGTCAAGTGACGATCCTCGACGTGCGCGACTGGTCTGCCCCCACGAAGCTCGACCAGTATTCCATCAACGGCAACCCCGGCACCCTCGTCCCCACACCCCACGGCCCCCTCCTCCCCGCCGGCTACTCTGGCCTTCTGCTTCTGAAGATGGCCAGCCCAGGAGGTTCCAAACAAGCAGCACCTTGATTACCTCTCCCTGTCCGAGGATCGAGTCCCTTCTTTCGTACTTTCCAAGGCACGGCGGATGAGCGAGCGCAGTACCTCTTCATCCGGCGAAGTTGGAACGATTTCCGGAACTTTCAAATTGCCTTTCCGAATCGCACGAAGTGCTGTGAGTGATTCTGCGAGTTGCTCAAACTCCGGCCTCTTCACAATGTCTTCACCTGCTCTCACATAGTCTTTGTGACGCTTCGAACTGAAGTCATTGGCCTTTTTCCCTTTGGTATAGTCGAAGCGAAAGAACTTCACGTTATCAGCCATTTGTGCAGCTAATCTCACAGCACGAACCTGTAGCTGGATCGATTCCGCCCGTGCTTGATTGCGGATAAAATCGATTGCTTGAGCAAAGAGACTGTAATTCTTCACACGTCCAAACGACCGAGGTGAATAGTCACTTCCCGTCCCCAAGGAAATGATGATGAGCTGCTGTCCATCCTCTGCCCAGCCTTGACATAAACCCAGCAGTAACAGCAATCCAAGCGTGTTGTTTTGAGTCCCCTGTCCACCATCTTGGAAGGCCGCTCCCACTTCCCAGGTTGACACCCCTTCCGGAGTGGTTTGATCCCACACAAACGCCGGAGAAATCAGCTTGCCGAAATACCAAGGTGCAGAGAGCCCCGATGCGCTTATCGCATCCGCCAATCGGGTTCCATCCAGATTCTCCGCCATGGGCGAATGGGGATCCAGCGAGTGATTGGTAAAATAAACGGTTCGGCGGCTCCGCAAATCATAAGCTGGAATGATGAGCCAGGGTCCTTTTTTCATCTCGCCGAGTGTGATCTGCCGAGGCACGGCGTCATGATCCATCATCGTGAGCAGCCTGTCTTGAAAGATGGGACGACTGAATTTGGGCCGGATCGGAAAAGCCCACTGGCGCCCTTCGGATTGAAACAACCGCACCCCGTCTTCCGTGTAAAATGTCTTAATTGTCTCTGTCTTGACTCCGGCGGCCAGCATCCCTGTGATGATCGCTCCCGTGCTAGTCCCTGAGACGATCGAGCAAATATCTCGCAGTTCCTTTCCAGATTTTTTCTGAAGTCTCCGATCAAGCTCATTCAGCACGACGGCTGGTGTGATCCCCATGATTCCCCCTCCATCCACCTGAAGGATGATTCTCGTCGGTTTGTTCAGATCGATCGATCCCGTTGACCAAGATGTTGTCCCCGACCGATCGACGGTGTAGTTCTTCGTCAGAATCTCATTGCGCAAGCGAAGTTCATCCTCCGTCAGCTCGGACACTTTTTTTCCAAACTGCAACTCCTTGTGATGGCCGTGATAACAACCACTCATCAGCACCGCGACCAACGAGAATTCCAGTGCTTGAAGAAGGATTCGTTTCATTGCTGTATGCCCATCCTAATGGGCCAACCTGGATTTTTTCAACCTTTTTCTAAAAAGAAAGTGAGGTGCCGAAACGACAGGCATTGAAGCGTGAACAACAGGCGGTTTGGGGTTCCCTGTTCGGAATCCGGGAGCCTCCGCAAAATCGAGGAGATGGGTTGCCCTTCTGCGACCAACGCGTCGAAAAACTCGAAATGGAAAACTTCTTTACACCACGGCGGTTTAAGCCTCAGCCTCCGTGATTCACAAGGGTCACGGGGATGATCCATCCGTTCCGCTTGTTCTCATGTTTCGCTCTTACCTTATTACCGGCCTCACCCTGCTTTCGCTATCGCTGACTCCAGCCCAGGATCCTTTGCTATCGTCGTGGCGTGTGAATGAGTCTGGCAAGTATGCTTCTCTCTTTCCCACCCTGGCGGACGAGACGGCGGGCAATGCAGTCACGACCTGGAGCCGAGGAGAAGGTGTGCAGACATCACCCACCTATGCAGGCGTCCACGAAGTGAGCTACTCCCAAGACTGGGTTTACATCCGCACTACCGGACTCGGCACTCACATCATGGGGCCCTGGTATCTGAATCAAGCCAAGACCAACCTGTTTCCGAATTACCCGGCCAACCGCTCCGTCACTTACCGGCTGCCGAGAAATCCTACGACTGGCAGCGGTGCGAGTCTGACGGGATTGGGTGCCATCGGCTATTTTGTTGATGGCGTGGCCATGTTTGACAGTCGCGACGCCTTTTCCTACTCGAACGCCAATGCGGCAGATGCAGCACCGGGAACGGCCTTTGCAGGAGACGGTGTTTGGAATCGCGACGCTTATGTAAATGAGAGTGTGACGTTCGACGCCGCCAACGCCCACCAGGCGGGATCCAACTACCATTACCACGCCAATCCACCGGCCCTGCGTCACCTGCTGGGAGATCACGTGGACTACGACGCGATGACTCATGTCTATAGTGAAAGCACCAGCCCGGTGACAAAGCACTCCCCCATCCTCGGCTGGATGAGCGACGGCTTCCCGCTCTACGGACCCTACGGCTACAGCGATCCCAACGATGCCCTGAGTGGAGTGCGCATCATGATCTCTGGCTATCAGCTGCGGGACGGCACCAACGGCACCACCAATCTGGCGTCCACGGGACGGACTACGCTGCCACCGTGGGCGGCCGCCGCGCAGGGCATCTCGGCCACGCTGCCAAGCAACCGCTACGGACCTGCCGTCAGCACCCCTTACCCGCTGGGTCAATACCTGGAGGACAATGACTACAAGGGGGATCTCGGCATGACTCAGGGGGTGGATTTTGATCTCGATTTGCACAACGGCCGATTTTGCGTCACGCCTGAGTTTCCCGGTGGCACCTACGCTTACTTCGTCGCGATTCTGCCGGACGGAACGCCCGTGTTCCCTTACAACATCGGCCGCACCTACTCGGGCACGCCGAGTGGAGGTCCGGTCGCCAACATCGTGGAAGCCGTCACCGTCTTCGCTGAGGGTGGTCCGGAGAAAAGCGATACCGCAGGTGCCACCGCAGTGGATACGACCAGCGGCGATGTGACACTCACCTGGAATGGCGTGCAGGGTGGTGAGTATGAGATCGACTACTCCTCCAATCTGAGACTGTGGCGCTCGATGGCGGGCTCCGTGACGGCCAACAGCGACCAGCCGAGTGCGGTCGATGCCGGGATTGCCCAGACGGAGTCCGAGCAATTTTACCGAGTGCGCCGCGTGGGAATGGCTGCGTTTGACTCAGCGGGCTTCAACTACACGCCCGGTCCTTTTGCCCAATTGGCCACGGTGGTGGTGACCTTGGCAGGCACCCAGTCCGCGCCTTCTGATCTGGGAGAGTTGCCCCTTTCAGTGTCCTTCAACGGCGGCACAGCGGTGTTCGTCTCGCGGCCTGCCGCCAATCAAATCGAGCTGCGGGTCCCTCTGGATGGTTTGGCGGATGGCAACTATCCCGTGGTGGTGGAGTTTGCGGGAGCTGCGGGCACACACACGGGCACGGTGACGGTGGGCGGCGGTAGTCCCATCACCAACGGCAACAACGTGCTGCTGATCCTCGTCGATGACTGGGGCATCGACTGGAGCCCAATCGACAACACCACCCCTGGTCTCACCCTGCCCAACATGCCGACGCTACAGGGGCTTGCCTCGACCGGCCTGCAGTTTACTCAAGCCTACGCGCAGCCGGTTTGCTCGCCGACACGCGCCACCATCCTGACTGGGCGGCAGCCGTTTCGCCATGGCGTGGGAAATCCCACCACCAACAGCACCCTGCCTGCGTCGGAGTTGACCTTGCCGGAGATCTTCACCGCGCAGTCGTCGCCCTACGGATTGGCTTCCTTCGGCAAATGGCACCTCGGCAGTGGCCAAACCGGACCTTTCACGACGGGTGGTTGGCCGACCTTCAAGGGCATCCTGCAAGGTGGAGTCACCGACTATTTTGATTGGACAAAGACCGAGGTCATCAATGGAGTCGCCACCCAAACGGCGAACGTCACCACCTACACCACCACCGATCAGGTGAACGACGCGGTTTCGTGGATTGGGGCTCAAGGTTCAGCGCCCTGGTTCTGCTGGCTGGCCTTGAACGCGCCGCACACGCCTTTTCATGAACCGCCCGCAGGTCTCGCTCCGACCGGTGGATACTCCAATCCCGGAGACAGCTCCAATGAAGCGCTCTTCCGTCGCATGCTGGAGGCGATGGACACCGAGATCGGACGTCTGCTGGCGTCGGTGGATCTCAGCAAAACCAACATCATCATCGTGGGCGACAACGGATCGCCCGCTCAAGTGGCGCAGCCTCCCTACGGCAGTGGTCATGCCAAGGACGATCTCTACCAGGGCGGCATCCATGTTCCTTTGGTCGTGTCAGGGCCAGACGTGACGGTGGCGCCGGGGTCCACCAGCAGTTCCCTGGTGCATGTGGTCGATTTGTTTTCCACCATCCTGCAGCTGTCCGGCATCGATCCAGCGGCGGCCACGGCCACAGTGGATGCAATCGATTCGAAGACGCTGGTGCCGATTCTCCAGGGCAGCGATTCCATGGAGCGCTGCCTGATTGCGGAAAAATTTGGCGATGGCGCGGGTGACGGTCGGGCGCTGATCTCGGATGCGAATCCCAGCTACAAGTTGATCATTTTCGGTGATCCCCTCAGCACCGCCGACACACCGACCTACGAGTTCTATCATCTGCCGACGGATCTCAATGAGCAATCACCGCTGAATCTCACCGCGCTCAACGCCACCGAGCAGGCAGCGTTTGACCTGCTCGTAGCCAAGGACGCAGCGCTCGGTGGCGGCTACAGCGACCCACCGGCAGGGTCCGTGCAGACGGTGTATATCGAGTTGCAGGACGAGGGGGCCATGCTAGTCCCGCCTTTGATCGCGGCGCAGGGTCCGAGTGCGGGCAGTGCGCTGCATCCCACCGCAGTGACCATTGGCGGCCAGGCTGCGGCGTTTGACACGGGCACGCTGCCGAATGGCAATCCCGCCTCCCGCGTGGATGCGACCGACAGCTCGAACCGCTTCTGGGTGAAGGCCACCATTGACCCGACGGCAGCGGGATTGACCTCGGGGACTTATTCGATGCAGGTCACCTTCCCAGGTGCGACCCCACGCGTCTTCACGGCGGTGAACAGCTTCGTGGTTCCATGAGCCGACGGCTCGTCAGCCGCCTCGGCCTGCTGATGGTGGCGCTGGCCACGGCAAACGCACCCGCTGGCATCGCTCGGATTGAGATTGAGCCCCTGTGGAAAGGCGTGCCGATCAACCAACCCGACCTGTGGCTGGAGCGCAGTGGCCATGACGAGATCTCGCTCAGCCGTCTCGATTTTCTCCTCTCCGAACCCGTTGTGGAAGACGCAGCGGGCCGCCGTTTCACCCGCGCGAATTGGTTTCAATTGGTCAGTCTGACAGATCCCGCCGAGCCGGTGCTGATCGACGAACTTCCGGATCTGCCGATCTCTGCCATCGAATTCACCGTGGGTGTGAGCGATGCGATCAACGCGGCAGATCCCAACCAGTGGCCGCCCTCGCACCCTCTCCATCCCCAGCGCTCCAACCTACACTGGAGCTGGCAGGGCGGTTACATTTTCTTCGCCGTGGAGGGCCGTTGGCGCGATGTGGACGCGGCGCAGACAGGTGGTTTTGCGTTTCACCTGGGCAATGCACCGCATCGCATGCGAGTGCGGCTGAAGGTGGAGGCCCCTCTGGCAGCCCCTCAAACCATTCGCCTTGGATTGAATCTCGAAGCCATTCTCGGCGACACCGCCTCCCTGGATCTCACCGAGCAGGTGTCCACCCATGGGCGAGAGGGCGATGCCTTGGCGATGAATTTGAAGCGAAACGTGGAGGAAGCGTTTTCGGTCGAAACCGTGGAGCCCCTGCAGCTCGCCTCGTTCCAAAAGAACGCCGTGCCTGATGGATCCGCCATCGGCACGCCCTATCGCTTCACGATCTCGCGAGGATTTCCAATTCCCCGTCTGCCCACCGACTATCCGTTGACCGAGGAGCGAGTCGCGCTGGGTCGCCGCTTGTTTGCGGACGGTCAGCTTTCCCGTGATGGCCGAGTCAGTTGCGCCTCCTGTCATCCTGCAGCGACGGCCTTTGCCGATCCTCAAGTCTTCTCCATCGGC
This sequence comes from Verrucomicrobiales bacterium, assembly GCA_020439875.1. Classification (GTDB taxonomy): domain Bacteria; phylum Verrucomicrobiota; class Verrucomicrobiia; order Verrucomicrobiales; family Verrucomicrobiaceae; genus JAGRPD01. Next base: position 65 of record JAGRPD010000102.1, on the reverse strand, counting down.
CTGGATGGACAAAAGACGCCACGTCACAGCATGCCGCTGCTGAACCTGGCGTGGAAGCACGCTTT
>JAGRPD010000101.1 GCA_020439875.1 Verrucomicrobiales bacterium | reverse complement strand
CGACATCGGGGCGATGCAGGCGCAGGGACTCGGCGATCTGGGTGCGGACGGTGAGGACGGGGTTGAGGGAGGTGGTGGGCTCTTGGAAGATGTAGGCGATCTCTTTGCCACGGATGCGGCGCAGTTGGGACTCGGAGAGATCGAGCACAGGGTGCCCGGCGAGGAGGCATTCGTCGGCGGTGATGCGGGCGCGGGGCTCAGGCAGGAGCCGGGCCAGAGCGAGGGCGGTGGCACTTTTTCCACTGCCACTTTCTCCGACGATGGCGATGGACTCGCCATCGCGCAGGGTGAGGTCGATGCCGCGCACCGCCTCCACGGGGGCTTCACCGTAGCGTTGGAAGCGGATCTGGAGGTTGCGGACGCGGAGCAGATCGTCGGAGGCGGGGGCGTCAGAAGTCATCGCTGGGTAAGATGATGCGGCTGAGATTCCACAAACACAAGATGGAAAGGGCGGCGGGCAGGCTGTTGGTGAGCAGCGGGGTACGGGTTTGCAGGGCGTCCCCGGCGGCGCGCGCCATTTCCCCGCCGAGAGAGGGATCTGTGCCGAAGCCCTCCGGTAGGCCGAGTCCCTGGATGAGAAACCAGGCACTCCAAAGGGCGGCGGCCAGCCAGATGAGGGTGCCGATGAGTTCCTGAAGCCAGCTGGGCAGGGCGTGGGTGCGCCAGGCGCGCCAGGGACTGGCTCCCAGGACGCGGGCGGCGCTGAGGTAGCCGCGAGCTTGGGCGCGCCGGGTGCAGGCCTCCAGCTCGACGGCCAAAATGACACCTCCCACTAGGCCGAGGGCGGTGGCGGGATCCACCACGCGGCCAGAGCCGAAGGACAGGCCCATGGCCCAAAGCACGATGGGAGACCAGGCGAGAGATTCCAGCAGGGCAAAGCGCCGCAGGGAGGTGGCGATGGCGGTGTGGCGGAGGGCGGTGAGGAGGGGACCGAGCAGCAGGGCGATGCCGAGAATCTGGAGCAGCGTGTTGAGATCGGCCTGCCAGGCGGCTTGAGGAAAGGCACCGAGCGAAGCGAAGGCGCTGGGGCGGAGCATCCAGATCAGCAGGACCGCGGCGCAGAGGAGGGCGGAAAGGCCATTGACCAAGATGCCAAACTGCCGGGTTTGGCGGGCGTCACGTTGGTGACGGTGATCCAGCGCCGCGCGGCGTGGGGCATCGAGCACGGCGAGGGCCGGACTGGTGTGGGGGCGCAGCAGGCCGACGAGCAAGGTCCAGGCTGCCATCAGGGCACCCGCTGCGTAGATGCAGGTGGCGATGCTCTGGGGGGAGCCGGATTGCATGGCGGCGAAGGTGGCTCCGCCCCAGCCGGGGTAGGCGAGGATTTGCTCGACGGGGATGACGACGATCAGCAGGGGGAAACCGATGGCTTCCAGGCGGCGTTGCCAAAGGGGCCAGAAGAGGGGGGTAAAGTGCTGCAGGCGGATGCGACTCCGCGCCAAGCCGCGGCCCACCAGGCCGTGCTGGAGATCGGCCAGGGATGCATTGGCCAGGGTGGCGGCGAGGGTGTGCAGGCAGAGGCCCATGCAGGTGAGGCTGAGCCAGAGCAGAGGCGCGGCCTCTCGCCACCAGAGCCGGGCGAGGATGTCGGAAAAATTGGCCTCCCATCCCAGTGGACGCACGGGCATCAGGGTCTCCACGGTGCCGCTGCGATCACCGATCCACCAGCCTAGCCAGATCCAGGCGGCGGCTCCGGCGGGGATCGCGGCCATCAGCCGACCCAGCAGGCTGGCCAGACGTAGGCCGGTGCTGCCAAAGGGTGCCGTCAGGGAGGTGACAAGCACCGCTCCAGAAAAGCCCACCAGTCCGGCGGCGAGCATCAGCAGCAAGGTCTGAGCGGAATGTCCCAGGATGGAGACCGGGTGAGCGGCATCGAGCGCCTCCGAGGTCACGGGCAGGCCGATGAGGAGGCGCAGGGTCTCCACCACGCTGGCTCCGTGCGCCAGCAGCAACAGCGCGGCAGCCAGTCCGCTGCCGATGAAGATGCGCAGCGGCAGCCAGGAGGGGCGGGCGTGGGCGGGTGGGGTGAGGATCATGACCCGGGGGCCGCCTCCTTCGGCGCTGGAGGGGGATCGGCTGTGGGCTCGACCGGCGGTGGCGGAGGCGGTGGAGGTGGCACAGGTTCGTCGTCGCTGGGCAGCCGCATCGGCGGTGGGATGGGCGCGGTGGGCGGAGGTGTGGTGAGGTTTTCGTCTTCCTTTTCGGGCAGACGCATGTGAGGCGCTGGGGTGGGTTTGTCGGCTTCGGGAGGCAGGGCTAGCGCGCGCAGGGTGAGCCGTGAGTCAGGCATCGGGCCTGGCAGTTTCAGAGAGCTGCGCAGCACGGCGGGTTGAAGATCGGTGAACAGCGGCAGCACGGGGCTGAGCTGGGTGAGCCGCTTTTGCAAATCCTCTGCGATGGCGGGAACGGCGTCGGGATTGAAGGTGGTGCGCAGTGTCTCCAGCAGGAGGTCGGTTTGGCGATCACTGAGGCCAGAGAAATTGAGGCCTCCGGGGCGGGCCTGGCTGGAGTGCCAGAGCGGCAGCTGATCCCAGGAGGTTTCAAAATCAAAGCCGAGGATGGCGGCGTCGAACTCCCGTGTCAGCAGCTTCTGATCGATCATTTCATCCCAGCTCACGGCTTGGATCTCGACCTCGGCCCCGAGTTTATTCCATTGGGTCGCCAGCAGCCGGGCCAGGGCCTCACGCTGCTCATTGCCAGCGGTGGTGAGGAGGTTGATTTTGAGCGTGCCCTCGGGGCGCTTGCGCAGACCGGTGGTCACATCGGTGAGCCAGCCGGCGGCGTCGAGCAGCTCGGCGGCAGCTTCGGGGTCATGCGGAGTGATCGGTGTCGCCGGGGTGTACCAGAGGTCGGGTTTGAACACGCCATCATGCAGCCCGCCAGCACCCGGGACGAGATCCTCGATCAGGGCCGATCGGTCCGTGCCGAGCAGAAAAGCGCGTCGCACGCGGGCGTCTTTGAGCGCGGGATGGTGGGTATTCCACACGACCATGAGGCGGCTGCGCGGTGGGGCGGAGACGATGCGGGCATCGGGATTTTGACGCAGCTGAGCCAGCCGATCCAGAGGCGGCCAAAACACGTCAATGGTGCGGGTGGCAAACCCCGCCTGGGTGACGAAATCATTCGCCCCTGCCTGAAAACGCAGCCGCGGTGGCGTGGGGGATTCGACGTTTTTGGGGTCGAGAATGAGGGCGTCTCCCCGGCGGGCGGTGACTTGGTAATCTCCCGCGCCGGGTGCCACCTGAGTGGCGAGGCTGGCGAGCAGGGTGTCCGGTGGATTCCGCTCCAGCCAGCTGGCCGGCAGGATGGGAAAGTCCACCCAGCCACAGAGGGCGGCTCCGAGAAAGTCGCGATAAACGATGCGCAGACGGTCTGGCTGAGGCGTGTCCAGGCTCTGAATTTGGCGGAAGGACTCGTGATTCGGCACCGGCCAGCCGGAGTCGATCACATACCGGGCGGTGGCGGCAGCGTCGGCGCTGGTGACGGGTGTTTTATCGGGCCAAGTGGCGTCGGGCTTCAGGCGAAACTCCAGCACGGGCTCACGCAGCGCGGCCACTCGACCCAGCAGCGTGAGCTGGGCACCGATGTCTGGGCGGCTCTCGTAATATTGACGCATTTCTTCCACGGCATTGCCCGGGGTGCCGCTGATCACGAACTCGGCCGTGTGATCGGCGTCAAACCAGGTGCGGCGGATTTGTCCCTGCTCCACGGAGGTTTTCAAAAAGTGGGCGTGAAAAGCGCGCATCTGATCCTGGGCCGAGACACGGATGAAATCGATGGGCAGGGGATCAAACGAGGCCAGCTCCCGCAGCACGGCGTCGGGGTGGGAGGGGTCTGGCGAGGCGAATTTGAGGCTCAGCTCCGTGCCTTGGGGGTTGACCTCATCGAGCTGCCACTCGATCCAGCGGTCGGCATCCAGGCTCTGCAAATGCTCCGCTGCGGAGCGGGCGATGTCGGCATTGGCAAACCAGCAGGTGACCCTTTGGCTCCAGCCCCAGCCCGCCGCGAGACCAGGTTGAAGGTGGCCCTCCTGCCCGATGCGGACCATAGGTTGGTGCAGCAGATCGACGATCTGGCGCTCGATCTCGCCCGATTGCCAAAACGGATTCAAAAGCGGCATCGCTCCCGGCAGCATGATGGTCAGACCATGGCCTTCGGGATCCTTGCGCACCTGCGTGGAGGTCCGGGCTGCCCACCACGTGACCACCCCGGCGATGACGGGGAGCAGGGCTAGGGACAGACGGAGCAGGCGCATGCGGAGGAGAGGGGCTGCGGGGAGCCGGGAAGCCCTCACGATAGACTGAGTGCGGGGTCGATGCCACAAGACTCTGAGCTTCTTTGTCGTTTGCTGGGAGGGTGGATTTGGAGTTTGTTTGGGCCATGGCTCCGCTGGTTGCGCTTTTGGTGATTGCGTTGGTGTCCTTGATCCTCGTCCGGGTCGGGGGCATGGCGTTGATGATGACGGGATTGAGCTGGGATGCGGCCAGTTTCCAGGCCTACTCCGCCTTTTTCGGCGTGGGCTTTACCACCCGGGAGGCGGAACTGGTGGTGAATCATCCTGTGCGCCGCCGCATCATTCGGGATCTCATTTTCGCGGGCAATATCGGCCTGACCTCAGCCCTGGCTACCCTGGTGATGACGCTGGTGCAGACGGAGCGCTCCACCCATGTGCTGTGGATGCTGCTGATGCTGACGGGTGGGCTGGCGGCGGTGTTTGGCCTGTTTGGCATCGGCTTGGTTCGGCGGACACTGGATCGCGCCATTCACTGGTCCCTGAAGCGCGCTGGCATGGTGCGGGTGATGGATTATGAGCTGCTGCTGCGGATCCAGGCGGGCTACGTGGTCTCGGAGGTGGAGGTGCTGCCGGGCTGCGCCCTGGATGGGCGTGAACTCAAAGACATCCGCCCCAAAGACGCCTCCGTTCTCATCCTCGCCATCCGCCGCGATGGCCAGCAGATGGACGGCCTGCCGCAGGCTTCCGACGTGCTGCGTGCCGGAGATGTGGTCACTGCCTACGGCCCAGAGCACGCGATTTGCCGTCTCTGCTCCGGCGACGCTGTCGCTAAAACGGAGCCGAATCCGTCAGTCAGCTGATGGGGAGGGCGCGCCGGTCTGGCTTGCCTCCTGCCGCACAGCCTCTGCAAAAGCCTGCGGGTCTGCCGGTGTGAGGACTAGCGGCAGGCGATCCGTGAATCTCAGAATGATGGCATCCCCCACGCGAGTGGCCATGGCGCGAAACAAACTCAGTCCGCTCTGGTAAAACAGCCCGCTGAAGGAAAAGAAGCCCCCATTTCCCAGCACCCGGATCGCCCAGCCAAATGGCCCCGGACGGAACTCGACCGCGCGGAGGTTTTTGAGCGGCACGCGGGTGCTCCAAAACAAGCGCTGCACTCGAAGCTCGCCCTCTACCAACGTGTAACCTCGGATGGTAAAAAGCGCACAGCCACTCACAAGAACTGGCCCAAACAGGCGCACTGGCCACCACAGCCAAGCCACCGTCTCAGGGGCCGGTAGCCAAATGGAGACGGCCAAAACCGCCACTGTGGCCAGCAGACTGATCCACTTCAGAGTACGGCTCCACGGGGCATCAAAGGTGCGGATCATGATCGGGGAAAGGGTTGGATTCCGAGGTGCTGGCCCTGGAGAGACCAAAAGGTTCCGGGTCGGATTGAGGCATTGTCGAGTGCGGCAGGTTGCGGCATAGTTGCCTCCCCTCCAACCCCTGATCTGGAAAAAATCATGTTCGCTGCCCTCGTCTCCCCATTGCGCATCGCCTGCTTCGTCGGAGTCACCTGCATCGGGGTGACGTTGGCCCAGGAGCCTGCTCCCGCCCCAGCGCCAGTGCCAGATCCCAAACCTGCGGCCCCGGCTGCGCCAGAGAAGAAAGCCGAGCCGAAACCGGAGGAGCCGAAGAAAGACAAAAAAACCGTGGCCGAAGTGACCAAGGATCACAAAGCCCTGGGCGGGCTGTTCACCATTTACGTCGATGAAGCCAAGGGCTCCATGCTGCTGCGGGTAAACAAAAACCAGCTCAATCAAGAGTACATTTACTTCACCCAAGCCTTGGATGGACTGGTGCGGGCGGGCTACAATCGCGGCCAGTTCGGGTCCGAGTCGGTGATCGTTTTTCGCAAGGTGTGGGACAAGATTCAGATTGTCGAGCAGCCCACCGGACTCTATTTCGAACCAGGTCACCCCCTCGAACGCGCGGCGAAGGCCAACACCTCCGAAGCAATGTTGGCCAGCGAGACGATCCTGGCCGAGGATGACCAGGGCTTTGTGATTCCGGCCTCGGGCCTGTTTTTGAAAGAGACGATGCTGGCCGTGAAGCAGCCGGGAGGTAGCTCGAATGCGGTGCTTGGGCGGCTGTCTGACTCCAAAACCCATCTGATGCGGGCGCAGACTTTTCCAGAGAATGTGCTGGTTCAAGTGGCCTACGTCTATGAGAACGCCTCTCCGAGCTGGGCAGAAAAAGCCGGAGCCATGGATGATCTGGCCGATCCTCGCTACGTGACGATCGAGATGCAGCACGCGCTCATCGCGATGCCGAAAAACACCTTTCGTTCTCGGCGCGATGACTCTCGGCTGGGTTTTTTTACCACCCGCGTGACGGACATGACCAGCCCCTCCGTGACGCCCTACCGCGATGTCATTCACCGCTGGCATTTGCAAAAACGCAAGCCGGGCACGCCGCTGAGTGAGCCGGTGGAGCCTTTGGTTTTCTGGATTGAAAACACCACGCCCGTGGAATTTCGAGACACCATCCGCACGGCAGCACTAAAGTGGAATGTCGCCTTTGAAACAGCTGGGTTTAAAGACGCTCTCGTCATCAAGCAGCAACCCGATGATGCCGACTGGAGCGCCGACGACATTCGCTACAACGTGCTGCGCTGGACCTCCTCTCCCCAGCCGCCATTCGGAGGTTATGGTCCGAGTTTTGTCAATCCCCGCACCGGCCAGATCCTGGGTGCGGATGTGATGCTGGAGTTCAGCTACGTGACCAATCGGCTGCGATCCAGCCGCCTGTATGAGGAGATCGGTCTAGCAGGGCAGGAAGCCTCCGCCACCGAGGGGCCGAGGGGAGTGCATGACTGTGCGGCGGGGCTCTGCGTGCATCAGGGGCTGCTGTTTGCGCGTGCGGCGCTGAAGCTGCGCGCCGCGCCTTCGCGGGTCGAGACCAACCGGGCGGTGAAGGAGGCGCTGCATTATTTGGTGCTCCATGAACTCGGTCATACCCTGGGCCTCAATCACAACTTCAAAGGCAGCGGTTTGTGGTCGCCCGAGGAGTTGCATGATCGGAAAAAGACGTCCCGCTTGGGTCTGTACGGATCGGTGATGGACTACCCCACCGCCAACGTGGCCCCCGCAGGCACCCCCCAGGGAGAGTATTACACCACGGCGGCGGGTCCCTACGACCACTGGGCCATCGAGTACGGCTACTCCGAGGCTCTGGAGGATCCCGTGGCGGAGGCGGAGCGACTCGAAGCCATCGCCGCCCGCTCCCACGAGCGAGAGCTGGCCTTTGCCAACGATGCGGACGACATGCGGGCGACGGGTCGAGGGATCGATCCGAGAGCGATGCTGTTTGATCTCAGCTCAGATCCCATCCGGCATGGTAGCCAGCGTTGTGAGATCGCACGCGAGCGCTTGGCGCATCTGGTGGACAAGCCGCCAACGGATGGGCAGAGCTGGCAGGAGGTGGTGCAGGATTTCGTCGTGCTGACCAGCGATATCTCGAATGCGCTGCTCGCCATTTCCCGTCAGGTCGGGGGCGTGCATGTGGAGCGCGTGTACGCGGATCAACCGCAGGGGCAGGTGCCGCTGCGCCCGGTGGCGCGGGAGCAGCAGTTGGCCGCATTGCAGGCGCTGATTGCGCACGGGTTCTCTGCCAAAGCCTGGGAAACGCCGCCCACGGTGTTGGCCCACCTGCAGCGGCAGCGCCGGGGCTTTGACTTCCGCGACGACAATGAGGATCCGCATTTGCACGATCGGATCGAGCGCATCCAGCGTGCGCTGCTCGATCACCTGCTGCATCCCAACACGCTCAAGCGACTCACGGATAGCGCCATGTATGGTGATGCGCCGACCGTCTCGGAGGTCCTCAGTGTGCTCTCCACTGGGGTGTTGGATGGTGATCCCGAACCCGGTCCCAGCTCGGTGCGGCAGGCGCTGCAGGCGCTCTATGTGGCCTGGCTGCTGCAGCTGACGCAAGACGCTCGGACGCCGGTGCCTGCTCAGTCGGCTGCATTGTACCAGTTGCTGGTGTTGCGGCAAAAGCTAGACGCAGGTCTCTACGCAGGGCAGCCAGAGCATCGGGCGTTACTCCAGTATCGAATTCGGCGAGGATTGGATCTTGATGGCACTGGTCGTTGACGCCGGGCGGTTTCGGCTGGATGGCTCTCTCCGTCAGTGAGTGTCACGATGACAGAACCAAATTTGGGATCCACCGCCGGGGAAAACGTCCCCCAACACATTGCCATCATCATGGATGGGAATGGCCGCTGGGCGCGGGAGCGCGGTCTGCCGCGCACGGAGGGACATCGACGCGGAGCAGACAGCGTGCGCCGGGTCGTGGACGCCTGCGGCCGTTTGGGGGTGAAGTACCTCACGCTGTACGCCTTTTCATCCGAGAACTGGAAGCGCCCGCCTGAGGAGGTGAAGGCGCTGATGAAACTCTTGATTCAGTTTTTGAAAACCAAGACCAAAGAAATGGTGGAACGCAATGTGCGCCTCCAAGCCATTGGTCGCCTGCACGCGCTGCCTCCCGAGTGTCAAGAGCAGCTCCATCGGTCCGTGGAACAAACAGCAGGCAACACCGGCATCACCTTGATCTTGGCCTTGAGCTACGGCGGGCGGGAGGAGATCGTGGATGGGGTGAAAAGCCTCATCGAGAGTGTCGAGAAAGGTCACCTGGATCGCGCGATGATCGACAACGACGTGTTCTCCAAACACTTGTACACCCGCTACTACCCCGATCCTGATCTGCTGATTCGCACGTCTGGAGAGCTGCGACTTTCGAATTTCTTGCTTTGGCAATTGAGCTACACGGAGTTCTACATCACCGATGTCCTTTGGCCGGACTTTGGGGAGAAAGAGTTGGAAGCCGCCGTCGCGGAGTACGGGAGACGGCAGCGCAGATTTGGAGGGGTATGAAACTCCTGCCGATCCTGCACCCTTGATGACACGACCCTGAATACTCCCCCATGGCAGTTTCTCCCTCCAATTCCCGAATCTCGATTGTCGATCCCGATACCGATTTCCTCGCCTGGGCGGCGGGGCATTTGAAGGCGGATCATGTCGAGATCACCACCTACCAGCGCGCGGAAGAAGCGCTGGCGGCTTTTCAACAAGAACGGCCCGATCTTGTGCTCTCTGAGGTTCGGCTGGCAGGCATGTCGGGCATCGAGTTGCTAAAGCGCCTGCGTCAGGCCGACCCCAATGCCATGGCCGTGCTTTTTAGCGCAGTCACGCCCACCAGTCAGGTCATTGAAGCCATGCGCCTTGGTGCCTACGATGTGCTGGGAAAAGAGAAACTGCCCTACGATCTCCGAGCCGTCGTCGAGAGTGCCCTGCGGGCGATCGAAGCACGGCGGGCTACGGCTGCGGCCCAGTCCCTCTCCCCAGAGACCATTCAGGAAACCATCATCGGCAACTCGCCAGCGATGCAGGACGTCTTCAAAATGATCGGCCGCGTGTCCCGCTCGGATGCTCCCGTCATGATCACGGGGGAAAGCGGTTGCGGCAAAGAACTGGTCGCGCACGCCATCCACAAGTTCAGCCCACGTTCACTCAAGGAATACGTCGCCATCAACGTCACCGCCATTCCAGACAATTTGCTGGAGAGTGAACTTTTCGGTCACGAAAAAGGTGCCTTCACCGGAGCCGTGGCCATGCGGAAAGGCCGCTTTGAACAATGCGACGGTGGAACGCTCTTTTTGGATGAGATCGGTGACATGCCTTTGGCCGTGCAGAGCAAACTCCTCCGCGTGTTGCAAGAGGGCGACTTCAGTCGCGTCGGTAGCAACGAGACGCTGCGCAGTGATGTGCGCGTCTTGGCTGCCACCAACAAGGATCTCGAGGGAGAAGTGCGTCAAGGTCGCTTCCGCGAAGACCTTTTCTATCGCCTCAACGTCGTGCGTGTGCACATCCCCCCGCTGCGGGAGAGGCGTGAGGATGTCCGCCTGCTAGCGGAGTATTTTTTGCATCGCCAGAGCAGTCGCCGCCGTGGCCAGACCATGCGTTTCACCGAGGATGCGTTGGCATTTCTCGAGGCCTACGATTGGCCTGGAAACGTGCGAGAACTAGAGAACACCATCCAGCGTGCCTGCGCCTTGTCGAATTCCGATGTCCTCCTGCCTTCCGATATTCCCCTCGGAAGCACGGGCAATCGTCACCCAGGAGCAGTCTCTACCGTGACCCGGATGAGAGATGCTCTGTCAAACCTGCTCAGTGCTGCAGCTGCCTCTCCCGATATCGAACTCCTGTCTTGGGTGGAAAAAGAATTGTCCAAACTCGCCTTCGCCAAGTTCGGCGAAGATCGCCAGCGAACCTCCCAGGTTCTTGGCATCAACGAGGCGGATCTCGATCAGATGATGGGCGTCAACAAAGAACCTCAACCCGCCGCGAAGGCAAAGAAAGCTCCTCGGAAACAGGCCATCTGATGGAAAGCGATGGCGCAGGCTCCTGCCGTCTCAGAGAGGCGGTTGGTCGAGCCAAGCGAGGCAGTCCTCGCTGGTTTCGAAGAACAGCAGGGCTTCGCCGAAAGCCAGAAGGCGCTCCTCATTCAACTGCTGCACCAAGGGTTCCGCTTCGGCGACGATTTGCGGAAACTTGCGTCGAAGCTGCCTCAGGGTGAGGGCTTGCTCTCCATCCTGGCGACCTTCAAGCCAGCCTTCTTGGTGACCTTCTCGGCGGCCTTCTTGGCGGCCTTCTTG
>JAGRPD010000100.1 GCA_020439875.1 Verrucomicrobiales bacterium | reverse complement strand
CTTGAAGCTGGCGCGCGATGCGGCAGCGGCGTTCAGCGAGACACCTGAGTCTCGGCGTTGGATGGCGTGGACGAATTGGCTGAGCCGCCGCGCTTGGTCGGTCGTGATTTTGCTCGGCACCGGGCTGCTGCCGCTGGCGGCGGCCTGCTGGTGGTTGGGAGGCGGGACCCGGCTGCGACGCTGGGTGCTGCCGGTGGCGGGGTGCGGCTTCTTGCTCGCTACGATGGGTTACCTGGCCTTGGGAGAAAGTGCCGATGTGGATCAGCGAGCGGTGGTGATTCGTCCGGCGACGGTTCGGATCTCTCCCTTTGCCGCAGCGGAGAGTAAGGGCAGCTTAGCTCCTGGAAAAGATGTTCGATTGGGCCAAGAACGGGACGGATGGTTCCAAGTCGTGGCGGCTAGCGGTTTGCAGGGTTGGGTGAGTGCGGAAGAAGTAGCACCTCTGATTCCGCGCTAAGGAGTCATTCGATTTTTCCTCCCAATTCGCGCAGGTGATACTCCGCCGCGCTTTTTCCGGCTTGATCACCCAGAGCGAGAGCGAATTCTCGCCGCGCTCTCCAGTAGAGGATGCTCTCGGCATCCAGTTTCTCCGCCTGTTCGAGGACGGACTTTGCCGCGTCAAAATCTCCCAACAAGCTGTAAGCTCGGACGCGGAACAGCAGCCAATCCATCTGCTCAGGCTGCAAGTCTCCCGACAGGGGATTTTGCTCCAGCAGCGCGGCGGCTCGCTCAAACTGCCGATCCGAAGCTAACACGAGGGCTTCAAAGGCGGCGACTCCCGGATGGTCGGGTTGGCGCTTCTTGGCCGCGGCCAGGAGCAGCAGCGGTTCGTTCTTTCCCTCAACTGTCGCTGCGGCGATCTGTGCGAGACCGAGGAACCCTTCGGCGCGGTTGGGCCATTGGTCGGCGAGGATCTGAAAGCGTTGTTTGGCGAGGTCAGACCGACCTGCCAAAAGAGCAACTCTTCCCGATAAGAAACGCGCTTCTACCTCCTGCTGCCCGGCGGCGATCAACGCGTCACAGAGCTGCGTGGCCTCAATGGTATCTCCCCGCTCCAAGGCGTGAGCCGCACGGAGCAACGTGGTTTGGTCAGCACGAGGAAGATCTTGAGGCGGCCTTTGAAACGGAATGTCCGTGATTCGCTCGGGGCGATCGGCCAAGGTGGGCGTTTTGGAAGGAACTCGATCAAAAATTTGTTGGTCCGGCCTCAAGGACGGTGGGATCTGCGGTTGCCGCGAGGAGGATTGCCTGGCGTAGTCTTCAATCCAAGTGCGGCCTCTCCTGTTTTCATTCTGCCGGAGGTTGGAGAGAATGAGATTGGCGATGACCATGAAGCCGATGAAACCAAAAACACCTGCAAGCCCCCATTTGGCAGCCCGGGGGGTTTGGCGGGTGGAATGATTGCGAAAGGTCGAGCCAAACCAGGCCTCGGCATTGGCGGCCTGCCGCGTGAAAAGCGGATGCAGGGGCGGCGCAATCCGAGGTCGTGAAATCTCCGATGAAGAGCTGCTGTCAGGCGTGGCTGGAGGTGGCAGACGCGCAGGTCCCTTCCAACGAATGACGATTTGGCAGCCCAACTGGGTTTCCAAGACTTTGGACAATTGCCCCCAAAACGAGGTGACATCCGTGGTCTGCAGAGTGGCCTCTTTGGATTGATAGGTGAAGCTGACCGAGAGGTTTTGTTTGTCGATCGGACGAAACTTGGTGCTGCAGCGAAACCAGCGACAGTCGGTGCCGAGACTCATTTGACGGACGCTGAGAAGGCCACGCGATCTCACATTCACCTCGTGCCTCACCAGGATGGGATGGTTCAGACTGAAGGGGTGCTTCCGTGGTTTGCCCTTGGCGGGTGCTGCTAGGCACGAAAACAACCAGCGCGGGGTGTAGCTGAAGAGGCGATGCCGACCGTCCTGACTGAGACGCCCGAACTGGGCCAGCACGCATCCGCCTTCGATCAGGATGCGGTTTTCCTCGAGATCGTCAATGGCGGTGGCGGGCCCAGCATTTTGGATATCGCCCAATTGCTCGCGCAGCTGGTTGACCTCATTCTTGGCAAACTCGACACTGCCGACTCGGGCCAACTGACCGCGCAGGTGGTCGGCCTCATGACCGGTGGCTTCGAGTCGCCAGCGCAGCGTGGAATGCGCGTCCCGATCGCTCAAGGTGAAGTTTTCCGTCACACGAAGGGTGCCGGCGGAGGAAGCGGGAGGCTCCACGGACTCGGGCTCTTCAGCATTGGGGTTCAGCACCAGACCGCTTCCGTAGTGGGGGATCCATCGATCCAAAATGGGACCGCCTTGGCGGGCGATGGTGGGATCTACAAACCGAACCTGACCACGCAATTCTAAGCGCACGATGACGTGATCAAACAGGAACAGGCCCGGCAGGTAGGCGGTGCAGCGGTTCTGAATACCGGAGTTGACGAGCACCGGATCGGCTCGCAACCCGATGCGGCGCAGCAGATGGCAGAGGAGCTGGGTTTTGCCTTTGCAATCGCCAAAGCGGCGTTCCGCCGTCTCTTCCGGCGCGGCGGGGACGAGCGCACCGAGGCCGCCGGTCAGGGCCAGGTAGCGGACTTCATTTTGCACCCAGTTGACGACGCGCCGCGCCTGCTCCGCCTCATCGAGAATGGCGTTGCCGAGGATCTCTCCCAACAGCCCTTGCAGAGCGGGCGAGTCAGGAGCGGGATCTCGCCACACGGCGTTGAGGACATCCAGCGCCTCGGTCCAACTGGCATACTCGGAGAGGTGCAGCAGGCTTTGTGGCAGCATCCCTGGCGGCAGCTGGTTTTCCCATTCGGGATCGCGCTCCACGCTGCCACTCCACTGCCACACCTCCCGATCCGCTTCGGATCGGATCTCGGGAGGTGGCACCTCGGAGTCGCCCTTCCACGCCAGAGGAGCGCCCCAGCCTTTTCGCAGGATGAGCTGCCAGCGACCCACCGCCCGGGTGCGATCGTAACCCCAGAGTCGGTCAAATTTTTCCCCCGACAGACGCGCCCGTCGGATGCGGGAAAACCGCATCTCCACGCAATCGCCCGGCCGGGTGTCATGCAGCACGATGAGGGCTGTCATTTCACCATCCAGCACGAGGCGAGAGATCTCGGTCTCGCGCTGACGGAAGAGGATGCGTGAGCGATCCGCAAACGACCGCTGCTGTCCCTGACGGTGAATCACCACGTCATGCAGTTGGATGGTCTCCCACTCGGGATCCCAGTTGATCTCCAGTTGTGACAGCCGCTCCACAGCCTCCTGCGTGCGAAAACGCTGCACCAGCCGATCATGAATCTGACGCGTGGGGATATCGATCTGGGTGCTTTGCAGCAGAGTGGTGGCGTGATCATCCGGCATGCCGGAAAAGTCCCACGGCGGCTCCTCCAGCACGACCCAGGCAGGATCCGCGACACATTGAAACGTCCGCTCCGCCTGGCGAGCAGCAGCGAGGGAGGCGTCGGTCGCGGCGAAGGGATCAGTCTCGGGAGTCTCCATGTTGCGGATTTCTTAACCTCCCGGACCAGCGCTCCGCAAGCATTCCCTAGCGAGATTTTAAAGATGATTCGCCCGCCGCTTCCAGCGCCTGACGGATCAATACCGGATCATCCGTGGTGATGGCGTCGAGACCGATGCGGGCCAGTTTCACGGCCTCCTCTGGATCGTTGACCGTCCACACGCTGGCGGTGAGACCGGCGGCATGGATTTGCTCCACCATGGCGGCTGTCCAATCAAAGTCGCGGCTGAGATTCAGCCCATCCAGGCCCGCCGCACAGGCCTCGGTGATGAGGTCCTCCACCTGGATCGAGCGCCGCAGTTTGTCGCGGGCACTGGAGAGTTGCAGCACGGTGAGCCAGGGCAACGCACGCTTCACTTCGGCCGTCACCTTTTTGTCAAAAGCAATCACCACCAGCTGCTGCGCCCGCTGCTGCCACGGTGCCAGCTCCGCGCAGATCACCGGCAGGATTTCCACGCCGGACTTGATCTCGATGAAGAAGCGCTTGCCCGCCTGCTCGGGCAGCGTGGCCAGCGCCTCCGCCAGAGTCGGCAACCGCTCTCCCGCATATTCGGGTGCCTTCCACGAGCCCGCATCGATCTCCCGCAGTTCCGCCAGCGGCACCTTAGCCACCTCCAGCCGCGTGCCACCGGTGCGCTTCGTATCCGCATCGTGGATCACCACCAGCTGGTCATCCCCCGTGAGCCGCACATCCAGCTCGCAGCCCCCCGTGTCATGGCTCCACGCCAGCTCAAAAGCCGCCACCGTATTCTCGGGGGCCTTGGCGGAATAACCCCGGTGAGCAACGATGAGGGGCGAACCCTGGGCAAAACTCGGTGTGGGCATGAGGACAAAAAGGGCAAGGTGACAGCAGACAACGTGAAGAGGACGCATGGGGGAAGACTGGACAAAACGAGCGGATTTGGCCAGACTTAGTTTGATGCCCTTCCTGCCGAAACGTCCCCTGCCCTACATCACCGCCCTGCTGCTGCTGATCCTCATCATCATGGCCGTGTGGATGCTGCGAGCCGTCACCTCTCCCGAGATCCGCCGAGCCATCGAGGAGAAAAAGCAGGCCGCCGATGATGCCTCACCCTCCATCCAGGCCAGCGCTGCCGATGCCGACTCGACCCCCGCCCCGCGCCCACCGCTCGGCCCCGTGGATCCCTTCATCGAGGAACTCACCCAGCCTCTCGACGCCCCCGAAGGATCCGTCGAGCAAGATCTCGAAATCGTGCGCGAAGTCTTTCGCATCTATCAACGCGTCGAAGACGGCAATCCGGTGGGTCTCAACGAAGACATCACCGCCGCCATCACCGGTGCCAATCCCCAAGGAGCCGTGGTCTTTCCCCCCGGGCATCGCGCCATCGTGGAGGGTCAATTGGTCGATCGCTGGGGCACGCCGTTTTGGTTTCACCCGCTCTCTGGTAGGGAAATGGAAATCCGCTCCGCTGGACCAGACCGCGAGCTTTTCACCCAGGACGACTTTGTCCTCGGCAACTCGGGCGTCAGCGACCAGGGAACCATGCTGGCCGAATGAACCCTCTGGGCGGCCTTCCCACGCGGTCGCCCAGGAAAAAGCTGATTTCCATCCTTCCCGTGGAAAAGAGCTGAGCGACCTTCGCGTATGAGGGCGGTTCCACCTGCCTCGCCCTTTGCCATCCCACCCCATGCCACGCACCCTCGTCATCCCCGCTACCGTCTGTTTGATGCTCACCTCCGCCGCGCAGGCGGTCGATTTCAAAAAAGACATCCGCCCCATCCTCAAGGAGCACTGCTACGAGTGTCACAGTGAGGAGACCGGGAAAAAAAAGGCCGGCTATGTGTTCGATGATTTGGAGGTCTTCAAACTCGACATCTCGCCGAAAGGCATCGTCGTCGCCGGAGAACCCGGTGAGAGCTACTTCCTCGAGGTCATGACCATGCCCACGAGTGAAAAAGCCCACATGCCGCCGAAGGATCAGCTCAAAGACAGTGACATCGCCAAAGTGCGGGAGTGGATCTCCGCCGGCGCCCTGCTGGACGCCGCCCCCCCACCCAGCGCTCTGCCCGCGCGCGCCGCCGCACCGGCCATGCAGGCCTGGACCAATGCCGAGGGAACCACCATCCAGGCCGCTCTGCTGCGGGTGGAGGGAGAAAACGTCATCTTCAAACTGCAAGACGGCCGCGAGCTGCCCTACCCCATCACCAAGCTCAGCGCCGAAAGCCAAACCAAAGCCCGCGAAACCGCAGGTCAATAGCCCCCCCTCGTTTCCCGCAATCCAGAAGCGGCGGGAAAAATCTCGCGCACAGACGCGGAGAATCTGCACCGAGTTACCAAACTCCGTGGGACTCCCATCTCTCCGCGTCTCCGCGCGAGGCTTTGGCCCAGAGAAGCCCGCGCAAGCTTTGCGATGACACCGCCACTTTGCGCCCCCCGTTCGTGAGATGCTGCCCCGCCGGGGCGTTCTCTTTTCCCGCCGCCATGACTTCACGCCTCCTCCTCACCCTGGCCCTCCTCGCCCTCACTCCGTTGCGCGCCGCTGAGCGCCCGAACATCCTCTTCATCATCGCCGATGACCTGACCGCCACGGCCCTCTCCTGCTACGGCAACACCGTCTGCCACACCCCCAATATCGACCGCCTGGCCGCGCGTGGCACCCGCTTCACCCGCGCCTACTGCCAGGCCACCTTCTGCGGACCCTCCCGCGCCTCCTTCATGTCCGGCTACTACCCGCATGCCACTGGCGTGTTTGGTTACGTCAGCGGCCGCGATGCCATCGGCGATCGCGAAACCTGGGCGCAGCATTTCAAGAACGCCGGCTACCACACCGCCCGCGTCAGCAAAATCTTCCACATGGGCGTGCCGGGCGACATTGAAAAAGGCTCCGACGGCACCGACGATCCCGCCTCCTGGACCGAGCGCCACAACAGCCAAGGCCCCGAGTGGCAGGCACCCGGCATCGGCGAAACGCTGGAGCGCAATCCCGACGGCAAAAAGCCGGTCATGGGTGGCAACACCTTCGTCGTCGTCGCCGCAGAGGGCGATGACTTGGTCCACTCCGATGGCAAAACCGCCGCCAAAGCCTGCGAACTCATCGGCCAGCTCAAGGACAAACCCTTCTTTCTCGGCGTCGGATTCGTCCGCCCCCATGTGCCGTTTGTCTCGCCCGCCCCGTACCACAAGCCCTTCCCCGTCAGCCAAATGACGCTGCCCGAAAAAGTGCCCGGTGACTGGGATGACATCCCCAAGGCCGGCATCAACTACAAAACCAGCCTCAACATGCAGATGGACGAGCTGAAGCAGCGCAAGGCCGTGTCCGGCTACTACGCCGCCGTCAGCTTCATGGACACCCAGGTGGGCAAGGTGCTCGACGCCCTCGAAGCCGCCGGTCTCGACGACAAAACCATCATCATCTTCACCAGCGACCACGGTTACCACCTGGGCGAGCACGACTTCTGGGCCAANNGTCAGTTGCCACGATGAATCCGCCGCCGTGCCCCTCATCGTCTCCGTCCCCGGCAAGTCCCCGGCCGTGAGCGATTCCTTCGTCGAACTGCTCGACCTCTACCCCACCACCTCCGCCCTCTGCGGACTCGAAGTGCCCGCCCGGCTTCAGGGCAAGGATCTCACCCCCATTCTCAACGACCCCAAGCAGCAAGTCCGCGACGCCACCTTCACCATCAGCGGTGGTGACAAAGCCTTCCTCTGGCGTGAGGACCGCTGGGCCTTCATCCAATACGGCGAAGACGCCTCCAAAGGCATGGAGCTGTTCGACATGCACCAGGACCCGCAGCAGTTCACCAACCTCGCCAACTCCCCCGCCCATCAGCAGCAGGTGAAGCACCTGCGCGCCAAGATCGCCGCCAAACTCGCCGCCATCCGCCACAACGACTTGCAACCGTAGCCCGTCGCATTTGTTCCTAACGCTGGTAGTCTCCCAGATCGCAACCAAACCTGCGATCTGGAACGGAGGCTTCGATTTCTCGATACTCGGATCCATTCCACAAGATCAATTGAAGCGGGGCGTCCGGCTTCATCCCCCGCACCGCAAAATACTGCTGCTGGTTCTCCACTTGGATTCCGTCAAGCGCCACAATGACCTCGCCCTCACGGATGCTGTGACGATTCAACTCGTAGGAAGTGCTGGTGATCTCCACACCCGACTCCGGCGCATCCTTGAAGTCTTCCAGCGTCACCTTCTTCATTCTCTTGGGAAACAAAGCAGCCTGCAGTTGTTGATAGGCCTTAGCCAGTCTCGGGTCTTTGTCGTGGTGGTTGGCCAGAAGCATCATCAAGCCTCCCGTGTCGCCATACCGCTCCGCCATCCCAGAAGCGTATTCCAACGCCTTGTCCCACTTCTCCAACGCAACCATCACATGAACCGCCGTTTGCAGACCCACGTTGGAATAGGTCTCCGCCGCATCTTCGGCGATCTCCAATGCTGAGGACTGATCCCCTTTGTCGAGATAGTATTGGGCGGGCCAGGCGCTGTTGTTCGCCACACGGACGCGGTCGTGAGCCTTGAGGAAACCCTGAGCAAAGGCGTCTGCTGCTTCTTTCTCCCGACCCGTTTCAGCGAAATGTTTGGCCAAATCGATCCAGGTGTCTGCATCGATTTTTGCCACTCTTTCCATCGCTTCTGCATAGGCGACGGGGTCATGCTTGACCTGCTCAGCCAGGAGCCGGGCGGGCCGGATTTGATAGTCGGCAATCTTGGCAAAATACTTTTCATAGGCCTCCTGGCGCGGCAGTCCGCTGTTGTCGGCGGTGCTCAGGAGAATGCGGTAGTGACTCGGAGCCAATGCCGCCAATGCCGCAGGCTGGGTGGCACCGAAGTCGGGCATCGACGAAAGTGTCACCGCCCGATCCACATACTCCATGGTGGTACCAAAAATCCATCCACCACGAAACCAACGACTGGCAGCAGGCATGCGAAACCGGCGGCCCTGGTTGTGGGAATAACGCAACATCTGAGCCCAGTGCCCCGCCGTTTCCCATTCGGGATGTCGGCTGATCTTTTCGACAAAAGCATTCTCCCGCTCTTGCGTTTCGGTTTCGTCATAGCCAAAACCGAGGTACTTCCAAAACAGATCCAGATCCTTGAGCTGCTGAGTCGCGACTTGATGAAGCTCGGCCACAGCGTCATGGACTCCCCACAGCTTCTCGAAGAAGTAGTCCGTGGCGCTCAGCGCGTTCATGAGATGGCGCTGCTGAAAAGCGGCCCAGTCCGACCACCCCAGCACTTGAATTCGCGGCGCTTCATCGTCGCGCAGGACTGCCCGTTGACGCGGCGTGTTGAGCGCTTGAACCAAGGCATCAAGGCTTTTGGGTTCTTCCAAATGGATCGCCCGGAATGCGGCGGCGCTGGAGGTCAGCTCTGCCTGCACGCTGTCGCTGGCAAAGAGATGGCCTTCCTGAACGGAAAAGGGCTCACTCAAACCAATTCGGTGCCAGTCAGCGATTTTGGGCACATACTCGGTTTGCACAAATTCAGCCAGCAGATGGTTGCCCGCGCTTTCAGCCGCCGCGCGAGCGTAGGAAATTTGTTCCAAACGAGTTGCCGCCACAGGATTGGGCAGCAGCCGATAGTCACCGTTGGCCCGCATGCGGATGGCCCGCTGCCAGGCGGCGAGTTCCTCCGGCAGTTGGTCCGCACGGGCCAGCGCATCGGCCTCGCGACCCATGCAGGCCGCCATCAAGGCCTCGCTCAAAACGCGGCAGGTCCCGGGTGCGGCGCTACCGCGAAAAGCCTCCGCCAAAGCCAAATGAGCCGCCGCCCGGCACAGAGCAGGACGTGAATCGCTGAGAGGTCCCGCCGCTTCCCGATGGGCGAGCATCGTCATCAGCAGAGCCGCCTCTTCATGAGATGCAGCCCGATTGGGAGAGGCGTTGAGATCCTTACTAACGCGCGCGCCCTCCCGAATCAGCATGGACGTATCGGGATCCGTCAACAACTCCGGCAGCAGCGAGGGCTTTTCCGGAGCTGCCCCCGGGGAGATGTCCCAGGCAGAGACCAACTGGGACGCAAACGGACCGAAGTGCTCGACGGACCAAAGGTGGTTTTTCAGTTCGATCTCTCCTTCGACGCGCTTCAGTCCCTTCCCACCAGCCTGAAATGTGAAGCGAGTGGTGCTGTCTGCCTGGGGGCGAGTTTCAACCTTCAAGTCATCCAACCCAGCCGCTCCCTGTTTGGTAAGGGCCAGCATTTCAGCGATGTCCCGAACCACTTCGTCCACCAGCCAATGCGACTCATGCTCCCAATCCGGTTGCAAGGTGGCGGAGGAATCGTTCCAGCCGCCTGCCGTTGTGGAGCTTGCCACTTCAGATCGATTCGAGTCGGCGGCACGATGATCCCGAATCCGCAGCACCACCAGCGCTCCAATAAGAAGCACTGCCAGCAAATAATACTTTAGGTTGGCCATGCAGTGCGGGATTCTGATCGTTTCAGCCTTGGCATGCCATCCAAATCTTCATCCTCTCCCCAAGTTCACCGAATCGAATGGGCCGCAGAAACGAGCGGCGGTTGTCAACCGTCAACACCAACTTCCCGCAAGAACCCGTTTCGCATAACCCCAGAAGATCGAGAAAAAGCAACGCCTTGTAGATTCCCCGTCGCACCAAGTCGCGCGTCAGACGTCATTGCAGACGCCGAAAAATGTAACGGGTGCTGTGGCTGAGGCTGCCCAAGCCGGTTTGAGGATCCACGCTAATCCGAGAAGAACGCGTCTGCACATGGAGCAGCTCCCAGCCTTCCGCTGCGGCAGCATTGAGTGCCGCTTCGAGCGAAGCTGCGTTTCCTTCCTTTTGCTGGTAGCGTCCCAGCAAATACGGCTCTTCCGCCACCAGGTAATAGGGCGGAATGGGTGCAGATTGTGTCTTCGCGGAAACCTTGGTCGCCGATCCCGCCCACGGCAGAATCAACGCCAAGCCAGCAATCAGGAGCGGCCAGTTCGATTTCATAGGAACCGTCTGAGACGCAGGAAGGGAAGAAGCTATTCGAAAGGACGAGAATTAGGGCCTCATCCCTTCGTCAATACTCAAACGATCGCGCAGAGACTCCGTCCCGAAATCAAGTCGGTCCGATCAAACTTGGCTGGAGCCCTGAGTCGAACCAATTTTTTCGCGAAGCTCCTGCAAATCGGACTCGATCAGCCCTCGATCCTCCATATTCGAAATCTCTTTAGCATGCTTCGTGGCCATCACCAGATGGCGGGATGCTGTATCCGCATCTCCCCCAATCCAGGCGGCTCGACACACAGCCTCGTGGGCGTAAGCCATGCAAAAGGGGGAGAGAGAATGGGATTCCGAGATCTCGAGGCAATCCTTGGCATTCCTCATGGCTTCAAACGGCGAATGCGGCCACTGCATAGACGAATGGAGAATGTTCGACCACCAGATTCTTGGACGATGGGAACTTTGTGAACTGTCAGTGTTCCGTCTTCCCTTAGATCAACATATGAAGATCCCGCCTTTGTCTGGATCTCAGCGTCCAGCGTGCCGCCGAACGCCCAACGCGCCAATTCATAATCCTTGCCGAGACTTGATGGCTGCCGTTCGTGGGGGAAGGCGGGCCTGGTTAAAAAGGGTTGGTGTTGCTGCGCTGCGGTCAAATCGCGGGTTGTTGGCTGCCAAACCGAACCGCAAGAGACCGCGCTCGGCGAAGAAACCTGCTCGCTAAGAATGAACTCGAACCCAACAACACCATGCCCCAAGAAATACTCCCCATCGGACCCAACGTCCATGCCAAAGCCATCTTCGTCGCGGTAGCGCGGTAGCCACGTCACCCTCTGTTACTCATCCTCATCGAGCCCCCACCACCATCCCAACCCTTTTTGCCCCCCATCTTTTACCAAACTTCAAACATCAATCCAACCCTCCCTTCAACCGCCGCCATTCCATGGGCTCGACAGCTTCAGTCCCCTCCTTTCGCAATGACGAGGTGGAAAAGTCAGAAGGTCTTTGGAACCACGAATACACACGAATCGACACGAATGGCAGTCAGCCTTGGAAGGTCGAAGGCTGAAGCCCGATGGCTGGTTTTTGAAGGGGATGAAGACCTGTGATGGTCACACCTTTTCCAGGTTAAGCGTTACGTGGGAAATGGCAGTGAAGCAAAGGCACCGCGACTCCGAATTCCTCATTCCTCATTCCTCTTTCCTCATTCCTCATTCACAAACACCCCGTTATCCTCCACACCCATCACTCAGGCTCATCGTCAAGCCACAAGTTCCACCACAACCCGCTCAATGGACCAATATCGCCTCCACCCACCGGCAAGACCTCGCTCACCTCACTGAACGGAAACCCGCCTCAAAAACACAACTTGCATCACATCCCAGCCAATCCGCCGGGCCTGTTCAACC
>JAGRPD010000099.1:9997-10751 GCA_020439875.1 Verrucomicrobiales bacterium | reverse complement strand
CTTTGGCGCTCGGTGACGCTTCTGTCGGAGGCCTCCGCCCAATCGAGCTACGACATGGCGTTGAAGACCCTTCTGGATCTCCGCGACCTGGCAGCGGAGGGCGGGAAAGAGGCGGAATTTCGAGCGGAACTGTTGGCGCTGCGGGAAGCTCGAAAAAGGAAGGTGAGCTTCATCCGTCGTCTGGATCGCGAGGGTCTCAAGTGAGCGATGACTCGCGTGGGTCTTCGCCTGCGGGTTCGGTTTTCTTTCCCAGCCTGACGAAGTGCCGTGCGTACGTGTCTTCGACGCCGGGATCACCGCTGCGGGAAAAGCGCAGCGTTTGGCCCTTGTGACGGTACGCGGTCATTGATGGTTTGAGCTTCAGGTCGTGGGCGTGAAACCTCAGCAGCCGTAGGATGCGCCCGGCCCGCGTCAGGTTGCAGCGGATGAGTCGCTCCAGGCAGGGCACCTGTCCGGCTTTCCATCGGGCCAGGTCCTTCGGGTCGAGAAGGTTCATCTCCACGAACAGACCCACCGGGGTCACGAAACGCTGCCTTGCCAAGATGCGTGCCGTGGCCTCCACGATGCTCGGGTATTCTTTGAAGGTTTGGTAGTTGGCAACCGTGACTTTAGGGGGTTGAGACATGACTTGTTGGGATGATGAAAAGTGGATGTCGCAGAGAGGTGCCTCAACGGGATTCCGCGCTCCGACCGTGGCAGCGGTTTGCAACCGCTGGGGGGGGAGTGCCGGGCGGTTGCAAACCGCAGGCACGGG
>JAGRPD010000099.1:0-9939 GCA_020439875.1 Verrucomicrobiales bacterium | reverse complement strand
CTGATAGACGCGGGGCTGGCTGCCTGTTTGAGGTGATGTGAAGTTTGCCCTCCTCCCCGCCGTCCTTTTCGCCGCTCTGCCGCTCGCAGCGCAGCAACCTCAACCCAAGGTGCAGCCACCGCCGACGAAGGTGCCGCAGGCGGTGCTCGACTCGCTGGAGGCGCACACGGATCTGGTCTATGCGCGCTACGGCGACCGCGAGATGCAGCTCGATTTGTATCGGCCGAAGGGCATCGACAAGCCGCTGCCCGCGATCGTGTGCATCCACGGCGGCGGGTGGAAAAACGGCGTGCGCGCTGCGATGACGCCGACGGCGCAGACACTGGCGTCGAAGGGTTACGTGGCGGTGACGATCAGCTACCGCCTGCGCGATGAGGCGATCTTTCCGGCGGCGATCCAGGACTGCAAGGCGGCGGTGCGCTGGCTGCGGGCGAACGCGGCGAAGTACGGCATCGACAAGGCGCACATCGGTGCCACAGGCTTGTCAGCGGGCGGTCACCTGGCGGCGCTGCTGGCGACGAGCGGCGGGGTGAAGGAGCTGGAGGGCGCGGGTGGCCTCAACGACTTCCGCAGCGACATTCAGGCCTGCGTGGCGGCGGGTGCGCAGAGCGATCTCGAGTCGGAGCGCATTCAAGGTCTGTCCCGCGACCCGAAGGACCCGTTTTACACCGGTTTCCTCGGCGGAACGTTTGACCAAGTGCCCGCGCAGTATGCGCTGGCATCGCCACGACATCATTTGGATGAAAAGGATCCGCCGCTGGCCTTTGCCTGCGGGGAGCTGGATGACGCCAGCACGCATGCGGATGAAACCCGCGCCGATTTGAAAAAGCTGGGCATTGCGACCGGCTTGCTGGTGATCCCGGATGCGGTGCACGGCTTCACGCGCGGGCAGACGTGGTTTGATCAGTTCATCGAGTTCTCGACGGCGTTCTTTGATCAGCACTTGAAACAGGGTTGATCTTTTCTCACACAAAGACACGAAGACACGAAGCCAGAGACCCGCTGGAAAGTTCGGCACCGATGCCCCTGGTGGAGGCGTGGTCGTCATACGCCGTCTTCAAGACTCCCAAAGTCGCGAAAGGGGAACGCCCAGGAACCCTGATTCGCCGAGCGGAATCACGGTGTCGCCGTCATACAGGACGATTCCGCCCTGAAAGTCGCTCCTCGCTTGTTCGGCCAATCGGCGAAGTCCCGCCCCATCGGAAGGGGTGACGGTGGCGGCCGCCTTGACCTCGACGCCCCAGACTTTCCGTCCGCGGGTGATCACGCAATCGACCTCGACTTGGTCCTTGTCCCGATAGTGCCAGAAACGCAGATCGGGATCGGTCCATCCCGCCTGGGCGACCAGTTGCTGCAGGACGAAGGATTCGAGGAGGTGTCCGAACCGGTCCCGCTTCGCATTCCAGTCTTCGGGATGGAGATCGGCAAGGGTGGCGGCGAGCCCGGAGTCGCAGAGGTGGACTTTGGGGGCTTTGATCAGCCGTTTGGCGGAGTTCCGGTGCCAGGCGGGAAGGATCCGGATGAGAAACAGTTTCTCCAGGATGGATAGATGACGGTCGGCCGTCAGTCGGTCCATGTTGAGATCGTTCCCGAGCGAGGAGACGTTTAAGAGCTCTGCGGTCCGCAGCGCCAGCAGTTCGAGGAGGCGCGCCACATCGGTGCTGTCCTTGATCCGGGCGACGTCGCGAATGTCCCTTTCCATGATGGACCGGATTTCTTCGTCCAATTGTGGCATGTCAAAGCGTCCAATTGTGGCATGAGAGTGCGTCCAATTGTGGTATGAAGGGCCGGACGCGGAGGGTGTTCCCGCTTGTCCGTGCGACTTTTGGGTTCGCCGGTGCCCCCGTCATCAACGAGCGTTCGGAGTCTAAGCGGAAAGAATCGCCATGCGTCGGGCGATTCAACGCCCTCAAAATCCATGAAAGCCTTCGTTTCCATCTGTGCCTTTGTATTCGCCGGGGTCGCCCTCTCCCATGCCCAGAATGAGCCTTTGCCCTCCGCGCCACCGGATTCGGTGAAGGCGGAACTCAATCTGACGTATGGCAACACGCCGGAGCAGGAGTTGAAGCTCGATCTGTATCGGCCGAAGTCGGAGGCCGTGCTGCCCGCCTGCGTGCTGGTGCACGGCGGTGGTTGGGTGAATGGCGACAAAGAAAAGTTCACGCCGCTGGCCTTCACTCTGGCGGAGCGCGGCTATGTGGTGGCCAATGTGGAATACCGGCTGGCGGGCGCGGCGAAGTATCCGGCGGGGGTGCAGGACTGCCTGTTGGCGGTGCGCTGGCTGCGGGCGAATGCGAAGCGCTTTGGCGTGGATCCGAAACGCATTGGCACTTGGGGTGGCAGTGCGGGCGGTCACATCGTCGGCATGATGGCGGGGCAACTTCCGAAGGAGCGCTTCGTCACGGGCGATCTCCAGGACGTGTCGTCCGCGGTGCAAGCCACCTGCATCATGGCGGGGCCGACGGATCTGACGAACGGGAAGTTCATCGAGAACCTGCGCAAGTCGGGCGAGAAGAGCAACAGCTTTGCCTGGTTTGGCAAACTCTACGATGACGCGCCGGAGTTGTATCGCGAGGCCTCGCCGGTGACGCATTTCACGGACAAGACGGGACCGGTGCTGTTTCTCACGGGCGACCTCGACAATCCGGATCGCGATGCGGCGGGCTTGGAGAAATTGCAGTCGCTCGGTGTGCCGACGAAGCAGGTTCTCATTGAGGGCGGCAAGCATGGCTGCTGGATGCGCCATCCGTGGTTCACGCCCTGCGTGGATGCGGTGGATGCGTGGTTCAAAGAACACCTGAAGTGAGACGCGCGCTGGGTTGCCTCATCGCGCTCGGTCATGCCGGTCTGCTGGCGGCGCAGGGTCCCGCGGAAGTCGCCCTGACTTGGGGGCCGCGCCATGCGGTGGAGTGGAAGCAGGATGGCGGCGGGGTGGACCTGACGTTGCGGGAGGGGAATCCGCATGTGTGGACGGGAAAGGTGGGCGCGGAGTTTGATCCTGAACGGCACACGGTGCTGGCGCTGGAGTACTTTTGTCCCGCCGGAGTGGAGTCGGTGGCGGTGCGGTTTCGCGGGCGCGAGGGGATGGTGCTGGCGGGTTCGGCACCGATGCCGCTGGCGGAGGCGTGGCAGCCTTTTGCGCTGGATTTGGCTCAGGCACCGGAACGCGCTGATCCGGCGGTGGAGGATTTTCGTTTTCACCTCGCCTTCAAAGGCAGACCCGGCACGCAGGTGAAACTTCGCGGCTTGCGACTCCGCGAACCGACGGCGGAAGAGCGCCAGGGGGCGGCGGAACGAGAGCGGGTGCGGGCGCAGCGTGGTGCTGAAGCGGAAGCCTGCCTGGCCTATTTGAAGACGGAGTTTCCGGCGCAGATCGAGACGGTGCATGTGGGGCTCCATGAGATCACGCTGACGGGCAAGGCGGACCGGCAGGCGGGGCTGATCGGGATCGAGCCGCAGGTGCCGATGGATCAAACCGGGACCGGTGGCTGGTCGGCGGGAACGGTGAAGCGGAACGCCGACGGTGCCTGGACGATGCGGGTGCCGCGGCGCGCCGGGCGGGGCGGTGACCGGGCGCTGTGGAGATGGCGGCTGGTGGACGAGCAGGGCGCGGCGATTTCCGCCTGCCGATGGCCCACGGTGGAGGGACCCGCTGTCGGTCGGCGCACGTTGGAGCGGCTCAGGGTTGCGAATCGCAAGGGGCTCGGCGGGGTGACGCGGCTGGAGGACGGGCCGCATGAGATTTTCGATTTGGGGATCGGTCATGCCACGGTGAACATCGTGGTGACCGGGGTGCTGCATGAGGCTCCGCGGCCCGGCACGCAGCCGTGGGCGTTTGAAGGTCGCACCTATCATGTGCATGAGCGGATGCTGGAACTGCTTGATGCCACGGTGCGCCCGCTTTCCCAGCGCGGCATCATCGTCAGCGGCATCCTGCTGGTGGGAAATCATCGCGACGGGGAAGGGCGGCCCGTTTCCAGCATGACGCACCCGGAGGCGGAGGCACGCGGCATTTTCGCCATGCCCAATCTCACATCGCGCGACTCCACCGCCTTTTACCGGGCGGTGATTCACCTGCTGGCGGAGCGCTACACCCGCGCCGACGGGGCGAACGGCCGCATCAGCAACTGGATCCTTCACAACGAGATCGACCAGGCCGGTGCCTGGACCAACATGGGCGACCAGCCGCTGGCGCGTTATTTGGAGACGTATCTGCGGTCGGCCCGCATCGTGCATCACACGGCGCGTTTGTTCGATCCGCATGCGCGCGTGTTTGTTTCCCTGACACACCACTGGACGCGGCAGAGTTCGGGGGTCGGAACCTATGTGGTGCGGGACATGATCGATCTCTTCGCCGACATGGCGCGGGTGGAGGGCGACTTCGAGTGGGGCATCGCCTATCACCCGTATCCGCAGGACCTGCGCAATCCGGACACCTGGAAGGATGCGGATGTCAGCGATGACTTCGACACGCCCTACATCACACCGAAGAATCTGCAGGTGCTGCCGCGCTACCTGGCGCAGGAGCGGTTGCTGTATCGGGGCAAGCCGCGAGGCATTCTGCTCTCCGAGCAGGGCTTCAACACGCCAACGCTGAGGCTGCAGGACCAGCAGCGGCAGGTGGCGGCGATGATCTACACGTTTCGAAAACTGCGGAAGCTGCCCGAGATCGAGGCCTTTCACCTGCACCGCTACCAGGACATGCCGGAGGGCGAGGGCGGGCTGCGTCTCGGCATCGTGACCGAAACGGGCGAGCACAAACTCGGCTGGTGGTGCTACAAGGCGCTGGGAACGGAGGAGGAAGCGGAGTATGCGGAGATGGCGGATGAGGTGATGGGGGATGAGGAATGAGGAATGAGGGATGAGGGATGAGGAATGAGGGATGAGGGATGAGGAATGAGGGATGAGGGATGAGGAATGAGGGATGAGGGATGAGGGATGAGGGATGGAGGGGCGTAGAGGAAAACGTGAGTTTTCCTGGGTGGGAGGGCTGTGGAGGCGGGCAGTGACCGCCTGGGGGAGGAATCGTCGTCTCAATCCTCGTCCATCTTCAGGAGCAGGGAGTGTGGACGATGATTGGGACGATGAATGGGATGGGAGTTGGGAATCGTCGTCCATCTTCAGATGCAGGGGGAGTGTGGACGATGATTGGGACGATGAGTGAGATGGGAACTGTCACGCGGGTGCGGAGCTGATGATGCGAGATGGGCCATTGCTCCAATTCGTTAGAACCCGATGCCCAGACCGTTTCAGCGGGATGCGCTTCGTTTTTCTCCTCGCGGCCCTTTTTTGCTCATCCGCCTTCGCGGAACCGCCGCCCAACATCATCGTGTTCATGGCCGATGACATGGGGGCGGGCGACACGAGCGCCTATCAGGATTGGGCGCAGAATCCGGACAACGCGCAATTGCACACGCCGGCCATGGACCGGCTGGCGCGCATGGGTGTTCGCTTCACCGATGCGCACGCGCCCTCCAGCCGCTGCACCGCCACGCGCTACGCGCTGCTGACCGGACGGTATTCCTGGCGCACCCGACTGAAGCATTGGGTGTTGTTCGGCGTGCAGGGGGATCCACTCATCGAAAAAGACCGCACCACCCTGCCCGATTTTTTGCGTGAGGCGGGCTACCAAACCGGCATGGTCGGCAAGTGGCATGTCGGACTCAGCTACCGGCGGACGGACGGCAGCGTGGCCGACGCCTGGGACGATGCCGACCTGACGCAACCCCTCGCCGACGGCCCGATGGATCACGGCTTCGATTTTTTCAAAGGCATGTCGCGCAGTCACGGCACCTCCGGTCCCGACGGCATGAAAGGCAACACGCCGCAGCAGTCGATCGGACCCGGCTGGCTCGTCGGCAGAAAGGTCGCGGGAGCCACGGGCAACGGCAAGCAACTCGATGGCTCGTATCAACTCAACCGCGTGGGCAATGTGCTCGACGAGGCGGCGTTCGAGTTTCTCGGCAAAGCCGCGAAGTCGCCCGAGAAGCCGTTTTTCCTCTACTTCGCCTCGCCCTCAAACCACAGTCCCTACACACCGTCGGAAGAGATCGGCGGCATTCCAATCGCGGGAGCCAGCCGCTACGTCGATGGCAGCCCGACGAACAGTGTGCGGCACGATTTCATCTATCAAAACGACGTCCATCTGCGCCGTCTCGTGGAGTGGCTCGAATCGACCGACGATCCGCGCCGACCCGGCCACAAACTGGTCGAGAACACGGTGTTCGTTTTCACCAGCGACAATGGCGCGGAGAAAAACGACAAGCATTTCACCGGTCCCGTGCGCAGCAACAAGGGCTCGGTTTACGAGGGCGGTCACCGCGTGGCCTTCATCGCCAGTTGGCCGCTCGGTGGTGTGGGCGACGGCAATCCCGACACACCCGGCGGCACCGACGAGTCGCTGGTCTGCCACGCCGATCTGTTTGCCACCTTCGCCGAGATTCTCAAAAAACCGCTGCCTCCCCTGGAGGGCGAAGGTCGTGGTGCCGAGGACAGCTTCAGCATGCTCGCCGCGTGGCGAGGCGAGGGCAGTGCCGCGCGAACGACGTTCCTTCCCAATGACCACCAAGAGGCGAGCAAGAAGGACAGCGACAAACGCGCCTGGATCGCCATCCGCACCAACTCCGCGCCGATCCCCGGCAAGTGGAAGCTGCTGGTCGATCAACACTTTGCCTACGAGCGGCAGGCGAATCCCAAGGAGTTGTACAACCTCGCCGACGACCCCATGGAGAAAACCAATCGCCTCAACGACCCCGACCTGAAAGCCGTGGTCGATCAACTGGTCGAACAGGCGATCGCCATCGGCGGCGACACGGGCCACAGTCGGTAGAAAGGCGTGCGCCTTGGCGGTGACCCCTGTGGCGGCGGGCAGTGACCGCCGTGGGGGTGGCGCACTCGCCGCCGTCCGGCTCGCCCCGCACCGAGGCTCGACTCGGGAGAGATCGAGCTACGATTTGCGGGCGAGAGTGCAAGGTGTCTCGGTCTCTCTTCTGCTGTGCTTCGCGGCAGCTCCCCGCTGGCGTCAGGCGGGGTCGAGGATGGCCTCGATCATGCGGAGGGCCTGGCGGGTGGCGGCGGCGTCGTGCACACGGTGGATGGTGGCTCCCTGCTCGCGGAGCCAGGCGGTGAGGGCTACGGTGGGCCAAAATCGTTCCTCCATGGTCGAGGCGTCGGTGATCGTGGCGATCATGGATTTGCGGGAGATGCCGACGAGGAGTGGGCGATTTTGAACGCGGAGTTCCGGTAGGCGGCGCAGCAGGGTGAGGTTGTGCTCGAGGGTTTTGCCAAAGCCGAATCCAGGATCGAGAACGACGCGGGAGGGATCGATTCCGGCGTCGGCGAAGAGTTGGAGGCGTCGCTCAAAGTAGCGGCGGACTTCAGCGGTGACGTCCTGGTAGTGAGGGGCGTGCTGCATGGTGCGGGGTTCGCCCTGCATGTGCATGACGACGAGTCCGCAATCGCGCTCGGCGGCGAGGGGGATCATGCCGGGGTCGGCGCTGAGGCCAGTGACGTCGTTGATGATATCCGCCCCGGCGTCGAGGGCGGCTCGGGCGACGGCGGCTTTCATGGTATCGACGGAGAGGAGGGCGGGGGTTTGGCTGCGGAGGGCGTGGATGACGGGAATGACGCGGCGGATTTCCTCCTCCGTCGAGACAGGCGCGGCTCCGGGGCGGGTGGATTCTCCGCCGATATCGAGGATGTCGGCTCCCTCGGCGGCGAGACGGAGGCTGTGCTCGACGGCGCGGCCGGTGTCATGGAAGCGGCCGCCATCGGAAAAGGAGTCGGGCGTGACGTTGACGATGGCCATGACCCAGGCGCGGGGCGTGGTGGAGTGATCGATGCCGTGGATGCGCCAGGGAGCGAGGTTCATGGAGGGAGTGAAGCCGGAGGAGGGGGCAGGTGCAAGGTGGGAGGAGGTGGCAAACTCATCTTGCTGAAGGTTAAGGTTCATGGAATGTAGGGAGGATGAAACCAAAATCGGTCAAGCGTCGCTCCCAATCGGAAACGAGCGGAACCCTTTTGGCTGGGGTATGGCTGCTTTTTTTGGGTTTGGCGCTGGTGCAGGTGCTGCTGACGTTTCGTGGGCTGCGCAGTGAGGCGGGCATGGATCACGCGCAGCTGGCTCGGCAGGTGGCGCGGGGGGAGGGCTGGGTGACGCAGTGCGTGCGCCCACAGGCACTGAATCAGGTGGTGAAGCAGGGGAGTGGTCTGACGGAGAAGGGCATCCGCGATACGGCACTTCCACCGCTGCCGACGGTGGTGCTGGCGGGTTTGTTTTCGGGGTTGAAGCCGTATTTCGATTTCGCTCCGGAGACGGGTGCGGCGGTGTATGTGATGGATCGGGTGGTGGCTGGAGTGGGGCTGATGTGTTGGTTGGCGACGTTGTTTTTCATCCATGGGGTGGCACGTCGGCTGCTGGATGAGAAGGTTGCTCTGGCGGTGCTGTTGGCGTTGGGATTGAGCCAGTCGTTTTGGGATCTGGCGGTGAGTGGCAGTCCACGGGTGTTTTTGATGATGGAGGTGAGCTTGGCGGCGCGATTGATGACGGCGCTGCTGATCCGGCGGGAGGAGGAGCGGAGTGTGTGGGGCTGCGTGGTGGGGCTGGGATTGGTGGCGATGGCGATGGCGATGACGATGTGGCTGGGGGTGATTTTGGCATTGGTGATGATGGTGGCGATGCTGTGGGTGGTGCCTCACGGGGCGAAGCTGCTGCCGATGGTGGCGGCTCCGATGGGGGTGTTTTTGGTGGGCTGGGCGTGGCGCTCCCACGAGATCACGGGGGATCTGCTGGGGGCAGGGAAGCCTGCGGCCCAGGCTTTTCTCAATGCGGGAAGACAGGGAAACATTGAGCGGGGCTGGGCGGATGGGCTGAGCACGCCGTCGCTGACGCTGGTGGTGCGCGCTTTCACGTACTACGGGACGCAGCAGTTTCAGCAGATCTACGGTTGGCTGGGGGCGGTGCTGGCTGCGCCGTTGTTTTTTCTGGCGCTGATGCATCGCTTTCGTCGGCCGGCGGTGAAGGGGATGCTGCGCATGACGCTGCTGCTGGTGGTGGCGGTGGCTCTGATCTGCGCGACGCTGGGGGGGCTGCGGAGCGGGGAAGAGGAGCACCAACTCTGGGTGGTGGTGGCTCCTCTGATGGTGGTGTTTGGAACGGCCTTTCTGGCGCTGCTGTGGAGTCGGTTGAGTTTTTCCAACGCGCGTTCTTGGTGGGCGAGCTGGGGATATGTGTGGGTGGCGGTCGGGGTGTCGGCATTGCCTTTGATCACGGGGTTGCCCCAGTCGGTGAGGTCGGGTTTGCTGGCGCGGGGAGATCTGGCGCAGTGGCCGCCGTTCTGGGCCAGCCGGGTGGGATCTCTGAATCGGGTGTTGAATGAGCGTGAGGTGATGATGGCGGATGCACCGGCTTTTGCGGCCTGGTACACGGATCGGGTGGCTCTCTGGCTGCCGATGAAACGGACGGATTGGCCGCCGATGCGTGAGGTGGTGAAGGCGGCGGATTTGAAGATGGCCGGGGTGCTGGTGACGCCGGTGAGTGCGCGGGTGGATTACGTGGGAGATGTGTTTACCGGGTCCTACGCGGAATGGCCGGATGTGGTGCTGCGAGGTCCCTTGATTGCGTTTGATCGGGAGATGAAGACGTGGCCGGACTTCCCTTACACGGTGCCGATCCCACTGGCGGCGGCGACGACGGGCGAGGGGGAGGGGATGGCGCTGCTGATGGTTTTCTACACGGATCGGTTCCGCGAGATCCGCCCGCCTGCGCCGAAGAAGGAGGCGGAACCGGTGGACGCGGGTGACGGGGTGACGGAGGGGTAGAGGAGAACGTGAGTTGTCCTTGGAGGGGAGGATTGTAGGGGCGGGCAGTGACCGCCGGGGTGGGATGGGGGTGGAATCCTCGTCGCACTCGCCGTCCCAAATCTTTGGGGATCGATTGAC
>JAGRPD010000098.1 GCA_020439875.1 Verrucomicrobiales bacterium | reverse complement strand
GCGGGCAGTGACCGCCGGGGTGGGACATGGTGATGAGGTGATGGGGGAGGAATCCTCGTCCCACTCGTCGTCCCAAATCTTTGGGGATCGATTGAGACGAGGATTGCGACGAGGGGAAATGTGGAAATTTGGGATCGGAGCGGGGTGGCTTGAGATTCTCGCTTGCGGCAGAAACGGGCGTCCGTCATGGTGCCTGCTCGGCTTCCTGGTGGAGGCCGCTTGTTTTTCATTCTGTTATGAGCCGCCCGTCCTCCTCGAATCCTCCCCCTGCTGGCCCCGCCTTTGAAGAGGCGATGGCTCGGCTGGACGAGATTGTGGATGCGATGGAGGGAGAGCGGATGCCGCTGGAGGAAATGGTGGCGCGCTACGAGGAAGGGGTTCGCTTGCTGGCGTTGTGCCGCGGTCGCCTGGAGTCGGCGCGGCGTCGAGTGGAGCTGATCCAGACCAGCGCGGATGAGGAGGCTGCCGCGACTTTGGAGGCCTTTGAACCGGGTGAGGCGACGGAACCGGCAGCGGCGAAGCCTTCTCCCGCCAAGCGCAGGTCCAGCCGGACGCCCGCAGCGGCCGAGGATGCGAGTTCGGGGGATGACGATGAAATCCGCCTTTTTTGACTTTTTGAGCTGACTGAACTGACGTGGCTACTGACCTACCCGATATCCAATCTCCCGCTGATTTGAAGGCTCTGCCGATGGAGCAGCTGCCTGCCTTGGCGGATAAAATTCGCGAAACTCTGATCGAGACCCTCAGTGAGACCGGAGGCCACTTGGGTCCGAATCTCGGGGTGGTGGAGCTGACTTTGGCGCTGCACCGGGTGTTTGACACGCCGAAGGACAAGTTTGTCTTCGACGTGGCGCACCAGGGCTATGTGCATAAAATGCTCACCGGACGCTGGGATCAGATCCACACCATTCGGCAGTATGAGGGGCTCAATGGCTTTCTGCTGCGCTCGGAGAGCGAGCACGATAGCTACGGAGCGGGTCACGCGGGCACTGCCCTATCCGCTGCTCTGGGGATGGCCTCGGCGCGAGATCTGCGTGGCACGGATGAAAATGTGATCTGTGTGGCCGGAGACGCAGCCTTCACCTGTGGGCCGGTGTTTGAGGCGCTGAACAATGTGGCGGCGCACACCCGCCGACTCATCATTGTTTTGAATGACAACGAGTGGTCGATCGATCGCAACGTGGGCGCGATTGCGAAGTATTTTAACACCATCACCACGCATCAGGGATTTGCGGGTCTGCATCAAAAGGCGGCGCAGTTTGTCGAGTTTGTGCTTGGCAAGGAGGCGCGTCGTCTCGCTGGGAAGGTGGAGGAGAGTGCCAAAAACTTCCTGCTGCCCCAGAGCGGCGTGGCCAGCAATCGCAGCGTCATGTTCGACGAGTTTGGCGTGCGCTATTACGGACCGATTGATGGGCATGACGTGCGCCTCCTGACCCAGACGTTTGAGTTTCTCAAAACTCAGGACGAACCCGTCATCCTGCACATCATCACGGAGAAGGGGCGTGGCTACAAACCTGCTCTGGCGGATCCCGGGAAGTTCCACGGTCTCGGCAAATACAACATCGAGACGGGGGAAACCTCCGCGACTCGCACGCCGACGTACTCTCAGGTCTTCGCCCGCAGCGTTACGGATTTTGCGAAGGACGACGAAAAGATCGTGGCCATCACGGCGGCGATGCCCGGCGGCACGGGATTGTCGGTCTTCAAAAAGGAGCTGCCGCAGCGCTACTTTGATGTCGGCATCGCAGAGGAGCATGCGGCGTTGTTTGCCTGTGGGTTGGCGACGCAGGGCTTGCGTCCGTTTTTGGCCATCTACTCCACCTTCATGCAGCGGGCCTACGACATGATCATCCATGACATGGCCATCCAGAAGCTGCCGGTGCGGCTGTGCATGGATCGCGGTGGACTGTCGGGCGACGATGGTCCGACGCACCACGGCCTTTTTGACATCGCGTACCTGCGGCCCGTGCCGGGCCTGGTACACATGCAGCCGAAGGATGAGGATGAGTTCGTCGATATGCTCTGGACCATGGCGAACTACGACGAAGGTCCCATCGCCATCCGCTATCCGCGTGGGGTCGGCCCCGGCGTCACGCCGAAGGATCAACCTCGGTTGCTGGAGATCGGGCAGGCGGAACTCGTCGCAGAGGGAGAGGATGTGGCGCTGTTGGGTCTCGGCGATCTTTTCCCGATGGCGGAGGAGGTCAAACGCCGCCTCGAGGCCGAGGATGGCCTGTCGGTGTCCCTCATCAATCCGCGCTGGATCAAGCCCCTGGATGAGACCCTCATTCTGGAGCAGGCACGTCGGGTCAAGGTGGTGTGCACCTTTGAGGATCACGTGCTGACCAACGGCTTCGGCTGCGGCGTGATGGAGCTACTGGCGGAGCATCGTGTCACCACCCCGGTGGTGCGCATCGGCTGGCCGGATGCCTTTGTCGAGCACGGCACCATCCCCATCCTGCGGGAGAAAAACGGGCTCACCGCTGAGGCCGCGCTGCAAAAGATCCGTGAAGTGCTGGCCCCGCGTGGGTGAGTGGCGCGCAGCGGGTCAGTCCTTGGACTTGCGGTTAAACAAGCGCTTGAAGAAGCCGGGCTTCTTTTCCTCCTCGGCCTTCGGCGCATTGGGATCCGGCGCCTGGATCGGCTCCATCCCTCCGCCGCCCTGAGGTGCGGCTCCGCCTTGGACGGGCTCGCGCACATGCACGCCTCCGGCGCGGTTTTTCGATGATGGAGCACCCCAGCTGGGATCGGGCTGGGTTTGGGTAAAGTCGATCACCGCAGGACGCATGGTCGGAGATTTGACCTGATAATTGATCACCTGAGGCGTCTGCGGTTTGCCATCAGCATCGTAGGAGTGCAGCAGCTGCTGGAAACATTCACCCGCCATGTTGTAGAGGCGCTCTTCCTGGAGGCGACCGAAGGCATCAAAAAAAGACTGACAGCGTGCCTGCAGCGTGCCCGCGCCATCGTAAATGTTGCCCATCACGGGATAGCCCTGGTCATTCAATTGGTAAAGCCTGCGGGCCAGCAGTACGCCATTGGCATCGACCGTCCGCGTCTCCATCGTCTTGGTGTTGGGATCTCGCACCGTCTCCGTCCGCGTGTCGTCGGGATGCAAAATGGTGCGTCCCTGCACCACATTGGCGTCCTGCCCCCAAAGTGGGCTCAGGGCAGATCCGAGCCAGAAAAGCGCAATAAGCGCGTGGAAGCGGGTCGTTTCATTCGAAATCATAGCCGCATGTTACCTTTTCGCCCTCAGAACCTCAACGTTGAATCGTTGAAACATCTCATCGGGGCTCTGCCCCAGAACCGCTCGTAAGCTCATGCAACCCGCCACGCTTGAAACCTTAAACTTCGCCCACGCCAAAACAGACTGGAACGCCTTTCTCGAACGGGTCGCCCAGACCTTCGGATGCAGCACAGGCACCCTGCATCGTTTCGACGAGCGAGATCGGCATCTGAAGCTGGTGGCCAGCCTGAAGATCCCCGAGGTCCTCATGCCGGTCATTCAGTCGATCCCGATCGGCAAAGGCATCGCCGGAGCGGCAGCGGAGCGGCGTGAGCCGGTCGAGATGTGCAACCTACAAACGGACACTTCAGGCGTCGCCCGGCCCGATGCTCGCAAGACTCAAGTGCAGGGATCCCTCGCCGTTCCCGTGATGCAGGGAGAGCGTCTGTGCGGCGTGCTCGGCATCGGCAAGCTCACCCCGTATGACTTCACCGATGCCGAAAAAGAAGACCTCACCGAGATCGGACGCCGCATCGCCGAGGATCTCGTCAGCGCAGGAGGCTGAGCTGCTGCCTCTCCGCACTGCATTGTTAAGGCACAGGTGTCAGCAGGGGCGCGCCTGCAAAATGAGCCCGTAGATTTTTCACCACCAGATCCGCCATCGCGCCGCGGGTCTCCACCGTCGCGCTGCCAACATGAGGCAGCAAAACCGTCTGCGCCAGCTCGCGCAGCGCCATCGGCACCCTCGGCTCGTCTTCATACACATCCAGGCCAGCCGCCGCCACGCGCCCCTCCTGAAGCGCCGCGATGAGCGCCGCCTCGTCCACCACCGATCCACGGGAGATATTGATCAGCACGCCCTCTCTCCCCAGCGCATCCAGCACCTCGCGGTCGATCAAATGCCGCGTCCCCGCCCCGCCCGGGCAGGCGATCACCAGCACATCACTCGCCGCCGCCAGCTCCGTGAGCACCGGGTACCATTCATACGGCACCGCCTGTTCCGTGCGTCCGTGATAAGCGATCCGCATGCCGCAGGCCGCCAGCCGCGCCGCGATCTCACGACCGATCCGCCCCAGTCCCACGATCCCCGCCCGGCGTCCTCCGAGACGCTGCGTCAGAGGGAAAGCCCCCCGCTCCCAGTCCCCCCGGCGCACAAACGCATCCGCCTCCACCAGCCGACGCAGCGTCGCCAGCGTCAAAGCCAGCGCCGTATCCGCCACCTCGGCCGATAGCACATCCGGCGTGTGCGTCACCGCCACCTCCCGCGCCCGACAGGCCGCGACATCCACCCCATCGTAACCCACGCCAAACACCGCCACGATCTCCAGCGCCGGCAGGCGATCCAGCATGACTGCATCCACCTGCACCCCACCGTGCCCCACGATCGCCCGCACGCGATCCACCTCCTCTGCGTTCAGCCTTTGCTCCCCCTCCCAACATTCAAACTCCGCCTCCAGCGGGGTCCGCAAAAACTCAGGGATCGGCGTCAGAAAAAGCAGGGCAGGGCGGCTCATGCCGCGCATTTGCTTCCATCCGGCACCTGTGTCAAATACTCCGCGTCATGTCCGCCCCCAACCCCATCCAACCCTGCGGTCAATCCCACCAGGATTGCCGCAACAAAGACGCCATCGAGGCCCTGTTGGAGCGGGCGCGGCAGAGCGGCCTGCGTCGCACCCGAGCCCTGCGGGATGTCGTCCACATCCTCGCCGAAGCCGGACGCCCCCTCACCCTCGCCGACGTCGCCGCCTCCCGTCGGCTGGAGAGCCGGGCCGATCCCGCCACCGTCTATCGCCTGCTCACCAAATTGGAGCAGAAGGGATTGCTCCGCCGCCTCGGCCTCCATCAGCGCGCCGCCAGTTACGTCATGGCCTTTCCCGGCAGCCATCAGGATTATCTCATCTGCACCCGCTGCGGCAGCATCGAGCCGCTCGATATTCGCTGCCCCGTCGAGTCCCTCGAAAGCCTCATCGCCGAGCAGTCCGGCTACAGTGGCCTTTACCACGAACTCGAATTCTTCGGCCTCTGTCCCCGTTGCCAAGCCATCCAGCATCCCGCTTCCTGATTCTCTCCCCATGAGCCAGCCCCACGTCAACGAGCCGGACCCCGCAGCGACCCCCGCAGCCGACGACGCAGCACCCCTGATGGAGGCTGGCATGCGGGAAGAGGCCGCCCGCAGTGTTGGCAAAGAAAGGCGCATGATCGCCCTCCTCGTCGTCATCGTCGCAG
Source organism: Verrucomicrobiales bacterium (assembly GCA_020439875.1). Taxonomy (GTDB): domain Bacteria; phylum Verrucomicrobiota; class Verrucomicrobiia; order Verrucomicrobiales; family Verrucomicrobiaceae; genus JAGRPD01. Next base: position 601 of record JAGRPD010000098.1, on the reverse strand, counting down.
GCGTCATGGTGCTCGCCCATTTCACTCCCCTCGCCGCTTGGCTGGAGGATGCCCAGCAGTGGAAGCAAGCCCTCCGCCAATACGGCGTTTGGAGTCATCTCGGCTTCATCCTCGTCAGCGCGCTTGTTGTCATGGTCGGAGCCCCACGCCTCAGCGTCTGTGGCGCAGCAGGCGTTCTGTTCGGGTCCGCGCAAGGTTTCATCGTCTCTCTCATCGGCTCCACCCTGGGCTCTTACCTTGCCTTCCTCGGTGTGCGGTACGGATTTCGTCGTGACATCAGCTCTGCCTTGGAGCGCAGACCCTGGCTGGAGCGCATGCTGCGGCATCCCTCCGTTTTGACCGTCTTTTGGGTGCGGCAGCTCATGCTCCCCGGCATCGTCCTCAACGCACTCCTCGGACTCTCCAGCATCCGCCACCGCACCTTCCTGCTTGGCACCCTCCTTGGCTACATGCCACTCAACCTCGCCGCATCCTTGATCGGCTCCGCCATCGCCAAAGACAGCCTTGAGCACTCCCTCGGCCAGCTCATGGCCGCGCTCGCCGTCATCAACCTCGCCGCCTGGCTCGTTTGGAGAAAAGTGCGCGGCCAGCAATCCGCAGA
>JAGRPD010000097.1 GCA_020439875.1 Verrucomicrobiales bacterium | reverse complement strand
GCGATCACTCGTGAAGACGGTTCTGTGATGCCAATCGATTGGGTGGTGGAGACTGCCGACGCGGCGGATCTGAGGAGCGTCCGTGAGCGTTCGGGTTTTGGCGGTGAATCCTCATTCTCCCTCGCTCCACGCGCCCTGGCCGATGCGATTGCGCCGGATGTGGAGCATCGAGCCAACAACCTGAACCCGGAAGCGAAACGCGGGTTCTGGCGCGTGGTTGGGGATCGACTCGCCGGGGTGCGCGATCTCGTGGCCGGGATGAGTGAAAACAACCGGACTCTCGGTAGTCTTCAGCGGGAGCGTCAATTCCGCCTTCGCTCCCGCCAGCGTGAGTTGGTCGAGCAGGGGATGGATGCGTTGAGCCCGGATGAAATGACGGCGCTGGAGCGTGGTCATGAAGGATGGAGAGATCGGGAGCGACTGGCTTCGATCTTCGAGATCGGCAAGCTGGTGTCGAAGACTCGGGCGAGGAAAGAAAAGCGCTACAACCCGAAGCTTCATGGCGACTACGACGGTGCTCCGGCTTGGCTGCCGCGTGAGATGTATTCGAAGAATGCGGGGCTGATGCCGGATCAGTTGGCGCAGGCTGCCTATGATGCAAGCTTGATTCCGGCACCCACGACGGATGCGCTCTGGGAGGTCATTGGGGCGGAGCTGGATGTTTTGTCGCGCGGCAACGAAGCGGAGCGGGCGGTTGCGGCCATCGCCTCCCCCCTGCGGTCAATGCCCGCAGCCGCAGCACCTCTGCGTCCGAAACCCACCCCTTGCGGTCAATGCCCGCAGCTACAGCACCTCCGCGACTCCGCGTCTCCGCGCGAGCCTGTCCTGCCTCTCCGTGTCCTCCAAGGCGCGGTGCCGTGGAAACCATCGCCGCCCCCCTGCGGTCAATGCCCGCAGCTACAGGTGCTTCGTGGCGAAGATGGTTTGCCACTCCTTTTCCCGCTGCGATTCGTTGGCGGGACATGGAATTTCACTCACTGCTTTGAGGTGGTTTTTCAGCTGGCTTAGCAGCTGGTTGGCTGGCGTTGGGCGAGCTTGACGGCGTGGTCGAGGGCTCCCCGGACGTGACCCAGGCACTCGACGGCTCCGGCGGGTTTCCCGGGCAGCGTCACGACGAGGCTGCTGTCAACCACGGCGGCCAGCCCGCGACTCAAGATGGCGTTGGGCACGGTCTCGGCGGACTTCATGCGCATGAGTTCGCCAAAGCCGGGCACTTCCACGCGCATGATGCCGCGAATGGCTTCTGGAGTCACATCGCGTGGGGCGATGCCCGTTCCTCCGGTGGTGAGGATCAATCCGCAGCCCTGGGAGGAAAAGGAGCGAACGGTGGTTTGGATGGCCTCCAACTCATCGGGCACCAGAGCTTCGGCCACGATATCCCAGCCGTAACCTTCGGCGGCCTGCCGCAGAGCGGGACCGCCGAGGTCGTCGTACTCGCCCTGACTGGCGCGATCCGAAATGGTGACGATTCCCACAGTGATGTTCATGGTTTCTTTTTTCTCACGGGCGAGGCCGGGAGCCAACTGCTTTTTCTGAGATACCGGATTGAGATCAGGATGAAATCAGCCTTGCGTGCAGGAAGGGGGCGCATTAAAAACATTGCTCCGCTGTTGAATAAGGCGGGTCCCCCCTCAGTCTCAGTTCACGTTATTCCATGAAAAAATCCCTCCTCCTTGCCCTCCTCGCCGTTGCTGCCTCCACTCATGCTGCCGATGAATTGACCATCGAGACGATCATGAAGGACGCGATGAAAGGCGACACGAGCCTGTATAAAAGAGTCTCCAACGGCAGCGCATCGAAGGATGATGCCAAGCGCTTCTTGGCCTATGCGGAAGCGCTGACAAAGCAGACGCCACCCAAGGGGGATGAGGCATCCTGGAAGCGGAAAACGGGTGAGCTGGCCAAGGCGGCCAAAGCGGCGAGCTTTGGTACCAAGCAGGGTCAACTGGCGCTGCAACGCGCGGGCAATTGCAAGTCCTGCCACAGCGCGCACAAAGAGGATTGATCTCCTCTTCAGCGAAGTTTTCGATTCGCATTCCGCAGCGTCGCACGAGGTGCGGCGCTGCTTTTTTTTGACGGCGTCACCTGGGGTGGAGTTGAGCCTTTTTGCCCATCGTTGCGAGTTGCGTGCGTACTTGCGCCCAATCCGCTCGTATTACTGGTGATGAAGGATCTGCTGTTTTTCCTCGGCGTGTTTTTTGCTTGGTTTGCCTTGCAGCGTTGGGTGCTGCCTGCCTGCGGCGTGCAGACGTGAATGTCTTCCAGTTGCTCGGTCGAGCAACGCCCCAATCCCCGCAAACCGCAGCAGGCTGCCCGAGCTGAAGCTGAGGCGGCGGCAGAGGAAGGAACGACCCAGAAGGTTGAGACATCG
>JAGRPD010000096.1 GCA_020439875.1 Verrucomicrobiales bacterium | reverse complement strand
TTCACCGGCAGCAAGGAGCACAACGTCGCCATACGCCAGCGCGCGCTCGATCGCGGCTGGTCCCTCAACGAATACGGCTTCAAACCCGCCGAGGGCAAGTCCCCCACGCCTCTGCCCGAGATCGACGAAGAAAGTCAAATCTACCGCGCGCTCGGCCTCGACTGGATCCCGCCGGAGTTGCGAGAAAACGGCGGTGAATTCGCCGCTGCGGAAAACGGCGAGCTGCCGCGCCTCATCGAGCTGGAAAACCTGCGCGGTGTTTTTCACAACCACACCACCGCCAGCGATGGCCGCGCCACCCTGCGGCAAATGGCGGAGGCAGCTCAGGAACTTGGATTTCAATACCTGGGCATCGCCGATCACAGCAAAAGCAGCTTCCAAGCCAACGGACTCAACGCCGCCCGTCTCCTGCGCCAGGTGGAAGAAATCCGTGCCCTCAATGCCGAATACGCCGACTCCGGCTTCCGCCTCTTTGCCGGTAGTGAGGTGGACATTCTCAAAGACGGCAGCCTCGATTTTGACGACGACATCCTCGCCCAGCTCGATTACGTCGTCGCCTCCGTGCACAACGTTTTCAACCTCCCAGAGGCTGAGATGACTCAGCGCATCCTGCGTGCCATCGAGAATCCGCACGTCACCATGATCGGCCACCTCACCGGTCGCCTCCTGCTGCAGCGCCCGTCTTACGCCGTGAACATCGGCACCCTCATCGATGCCGCTGCGGAGACCGGTACCATCATCGAACTCAACGCCTCCTCCTGGCGACTCGACATGGACTGGCGCTGGTGGCGTCACGCCCGGGACCGTGGCGTACTTTGCTCCATCAATCCCGATGCCCACTCCACCGAGGGCCTCAAAGACGTGGTCTTTGGCGTCCGCTCCGCTCGCAAAGGCTGGCTCCGCCGGGGAGATGTGCTCAACTGCCTGCCCTTGGATCAGGTGCAGGACGCTCTGCAAGTCAAACGCCGCCGCCACGGTCTCGCCCAATGATTTCCCCCGCCTCCCTGCGCGCCATCGCCGTGTATTGCGGCTCCAGCCCCGGGGGTGATCCCGGCTTTGCTCGTGCCGCTCACGATCTCGGACAAACCCTCGCCACCGCCCGCATCCGTCTCGTTTATGGCGGCGGCGGCACGGGCATGATGGGTGCCGTCGCCGATGGAGCCCTGCGCGCAGGAGGTGCCGTCACCGGTGTGATCCCCGACTTTCTCGACACCCGCGAGCTGAAGCATCCTGACGTTGCCGACATGCGCGTCGTCCGCAGCATGCATGAACGCAAGCAGCTCATGGTGACCGAGAGTGATGCCTTCATCGCCCTGCCAGGAGGGTTTGGAACTCTCGACGAACTGTTTGAAGTGCTCACCTGGAGCCAGCTCGATCTGCATCGCAAACCCATCGGCCTGCTCAACTTCAACGGCTATTTCGACGGGCTGCTCACCTGCCTGGATCGCATGGTGAGCGACGGCTTCCTGCGCCAGCAAGATCGCGATCGCCTCTGCGCCGCAGCCGAGGCCGATGCGCTGCTCACCGCGCTGCAACAGTGGGTAGCACCCAGCGACACCAAATTCCACCTCGCCCGCCGCGCGGAAATTTAGCGGAACCAGCAGACCCATCAATCCTCGTCTCACTCGTCGTCCATCATCTCCTGAGATCGAGGGAGCCGAGGATTGGGACGACGAGAGTTCCCGTCTCCTCAGCCTTCCAGCGACCAACCCTGGCGCGGGGTACGGGCCAGGAAGCGATCCGCTGCGGGGTGATTGGGGCAGGTCATGCGGGCAGCATCCCATTCGAGGCGGGTGCCGGAGCGGAAGGCGACGTTGCCCAGGTGATTGGCCTCCGTGAGAGGGCCTGCGTAGCTGAAGGGGCTGCCGGTGGGGGTGCCTTCCCGGATGGCGCGCAGCCATTCCTGATGATGGCCGGGAGAATCCGCGATGAAGGGAGCGGGCGGCGTGAAGTCTTTGAACTCCGCTTCCGGCAGCAGGAGGTGTTTGCCGTAATCGGAGAGCAGCATGCCTTTTTCTCCGATGAAAAGGACGCCGCTATCCCATTTGCTGATGACGGGATCGTCCTTCCAAACCTCGGGTTTGGTATTGCCTTGATGCCAAGTCAGAGTGAGGCCGGGGCGATCTCCGCGCGGGCCGTAGGTGTACTTGGCGGACATGGTGGCGGGAGCGATTTCGGGATCGGGCTCTGGGCCACTGGCTTCGATGCTGAGAGGTGCATCGAGGTTGAGCGCCCAGAAAGGTAGGTCATTCCAGTGGGAGCCGAGATCGGACATGGTGCCATTGCCAAAGTCCCACCAGCGGTACCATTTGGGGCCGGGGAAATAGACGTCGTTGTAGGGACGGGCGGGGGCGGGGCCGAGCCAGAGATCCCAGTCCAAAAAGGGCGGCGGCTCCTGGGCTTCCGTCGGGCGCTGGGTGACGAAGACACGATCTTTGTTGGCTTCAGATTCCTCCTTGGATTGCAGTCCCCAGGCACGTGAGACACAAACGTGCACCTCTTTGACCGGGCCGATGGCACCGCTCTGGACGAGTTCCACCACCCGACGGTAATTGGGCATGCCGTGAATCTGCGTACCCATCTGGGTGGCCACACCGGCCTCAGCGGCGGCTTGGGTGATGCGGCGAGCTTCGGCGACGTTGTAAGTGAGGGGTTTCTCACAATAGACGGGCTTTTTCCGCAGCAGGGCGGGCATGGTGGCAAAGGCGTGGGTGTGCTCCGTGGTGGAAACCACGACGCCGTCAATGTCATCAAGGTTGCTGGCGTAAAGTTCGCGAAAATCGCGGAACGTCTTGGCCCCGGGATGCATCTGCTGGGCGCGATCCAAGTTCTGCGCATTGACATCGCAAAGCAGCGCGATTTCCACTGCGGGATCGGAGGCCATCTCGGCCATGTTTTTTCCGCCGCGTCCGCCGACACCGATGCAGGCGAGTCGCAGGCGCTGGGAGGGTGCGGCTCCACGGCTCCATGCGGGCAGGATGAGAGGGGCGGCGCTGCTGGTAGCGGCGGCAAGGAATCGACGGCGAGATAGTCCGGGACGGCTCATGCGGGAGTCAACGGCAGCCGGTGACTGATCTTGCCGGGAGGTACGAACTTCGCTCGGGGGGTTGCTCCTTGCATTCCGGAACAAACGACGCTGTGGTGCAGGGATGAGTGAACTGCAAACACTGCGTGTAGGCCTGCTGGGAGCGGGTTGGTTTGGCCGTGAGGCCCATTTGAGAAATCTGGTGCGCATGCCGGGCGTGGAGGTGACGGTGGCCAGCAGCCGCAGCCCCGAGAGCCTCGCGGCGGTGCGAGAGATCGCGGGGGATTCGGTGCAGACGTTTGCCGACTGGCGGCAGGCCCTGGAGGCACCCGAGCTGGATGCGGTGATCGTGGCCCTGACCAATGATCAGCATCACGAGGCCTGTCTGCGGGCCTTTGAGCGCGGGCTGCATGTGCTGTGTGAAAAACCGCTGGGGCTGACGCTGGCGGAGTGTGATGACATGATCGCAGCAGCGGAAAAGGCGGGCAAGATCCTGCAAGTGGGGCATGAGATGCGCTACCAGCGTCTGTATCAGGAAATGAAGGAGATGATGGACACCGGCGCGGTGGGCGTGCCACGGATCATGTGGTGCCGCGAATATCGCGGGCCGATGCGCGTGGGCTGGCGATCCAGCGAGGCGAAGACCGGTGGGCTGCTGCTGGAGAAAAACTGCCACCACCTGGATTTGTTCAACTGGCTGCTCAACGCCAAACCGACGCGGGTGATGGCGATGGGAGGGCGGGACGTGCTGACGGATCGCGAGGTGCTGGACAATGCCCAAGTCGTCGTGGAATACGATGGCGGTCAGCGAGCCACGCTCGAGGTCTGTTTGTTCGCGCCCAAGGGCGGGGACTGCGAGATCGGTGTGGTGGGAGAGAAGGGCCGGATCGATACGAAAAACCAGGCTTTGAGCTTGATGTATCAGCCCTTTGACGAGGGGGCGCGGGTGGATCGCATCGTTCCCGAGTCCGACGAGGAAGCCAAGTTTGTGGATGGATCGGGGCGGGTGGATCGCGGGATCCGTGGCGAGCTGGACGCCTTTGCCCACAGCTGCCGCACGGGAGAAAAGCCGCTGAATGACGGTGCCTCAGCACGGCTCAGTGTGGCGATCTGCCTGGCCGCTCAAGAGTCCATCCGGCAGGGCCAGGCGGTGACGCTGTAGGCTTCGTTGACGTTTTCCGCTGAAAAAACATGAGCTGAAAAACAAAGAGGCCACCCCGCGTGGGGCGGCCTCCGGGAACGGCGCAGTGGGCTCGCTACGCCGCAGGCAGTGCCGGGCAGGTGCCGAGATCGAGACCAGAGCCTGCGTCCGCGCGACTCTGGCGATTCACGGCATCGACTTGCTGGTTCAGCGTGCAGAAGTCGTAGGCCCAGCCGATGAGGAACAGTCCACCGGTGAGCAGGTAGAGCAAACCGGTGCCCCATTTCCCCATGTAAAAGCGGCTCAGGCCGAGCGGTCCCGTGGCCGGGAGCGTCTGCAGCACCCAGGCGATGGAGTAATCCACCGGCCCCTCGGCAAAGCGCCGATCCGCCTGGCGATCCATCCGAGGGATGAGGAAGAGATCCACCAGCCAGCCGATGAGGAAAAAACCACCCGTGAACAGCCAAATCAGGCCGGTGATGGGCTTTCCAAAGTAGAACCGATGGGATCCGGTGAAACCGAAGATCCACAGCAGGTAGCCGACGGTTTTGCGATGCGTGTCGCTGGAGGAGGGAGGGGTATTCATGATATTCCAGGGGTTGTTGGCAGGGGTATTTTCCAATAGCCAGCGGGGGGATCCATGGGAATCGGACCGGTTTTTTCGAATGCCCACGGGAGATGGATGGAGCAGGTGATGCAGAGAAGAGGGCGGTTTCATTTGCCTCCGAGCCGGACCGCCCTATGATGCGGGTTCCCATGAACGAAGAGGCTCAAAAACTGGTCGATGCAGGCAAATTAAGTGCGGCGGATGCCGCCGCGTTGTCAAAACTGGAACCTGGCACCCACGTGCTGCACAAAAGCTGGGGCGTAGGTCGAGTGGCTGAGTGGGACCTGTTGGGAGATCGGTTGTTGATTGATTTTGAAGACAAACCGGGTCACGGCCTGAAGCTGGGATTTGCCATCACCTCCCTGACCCCGCTGCCTGAGGATCACCTGATGGCACGTCGTTTTGCTGAGACGGAAGTGATGCAGGAGATGGCGAAAAAGGACCCTGTGGCGCTGGTGGAGCTGGCCCTGAAAAGCGCGGGCGGGCAAATGCTGCTGGATGATCTGGAGACCATGGTGAAAGGCGCACTGGTGCCTGAGGGCAGCTACAAAAAGTGGTGGGAATCCGCCAAACGCCAGCTCAAGCCCGTCAAACACATCGTGGTGCCCTCCAAACGCACGGACCCGATGGTGCTGGTGGCAGACGATCAAAAGGCCTCCGACTTGCTGGTGAACGGCTTTTTGGACGCCCACGGACTCAAGGCCAAGGTGCTGGCCCTGAAGGCGATCGACAAAGACCTCGGCATGTTTGACGCGCCAGCAGAGGAGCTGAAGCCGGTGTTTCAGGATCTATCCGACACGGTGCGCCGCGCCTGGCGTCTGCATTTGAAAGAGGCGCTGCAACTGCTGCTGGCGCGGGATGAAATGATCGAGGCCAACGAGCTGGGTGAAGCTCCGATGGGATCGATGAAGGTGGCGGACATGATCTCCGAAGCACGGGAACAGCTCAGCGAGGCGGTGAAAAGCCTGCCCGTCGGGCTCGTTGGCCGGGTTTATCGATCCTTCCCGGAGGCCTTCCCGAATCGCGAGTGGATCAATGAGGCGCTGGCCCACTTCACTCAGACCGGCGGCAAAGGCGTCGGAGAGATCGCCATGCTGCTGGCGGATCAAGGCGAGGTGGAAGTGCTGGGAGACTTTTTGAAGAAAGCCGTGCGCAACCGCCAGGTCAGCGCGGATCTGCTGATCTGGATCTGCCGCAAACGCCAAGAAGCCTCGGCGGCGGTGTTTGATCTGGACCTGGGCCACGCCATCCTGGATGCGCTGCAGGCAGATCACATGGAAGGCGGTCCCAAGCGCACTGGCCGCCTCATGTCGGCCTTTGTGGATGACAAAGAAATGCTGGGCGAGATGGCCGCCCCTGCAGATGAGCACGAGCTGCGCTTGTTTGCGAAGCGGCTGATTGCGGGCTCCATGTTTGACGAACTGACCCGCCGCTCCCTGATGGCACGGATCATCAAGGCGCGCCCAGAAGTCGGCGATTTGATGGCCGGCAGTGAGGCGGGGAAAAAGAAGGAGGAGGCGCTCATCGTCTCCTGGGACAGCATGGAACGGCGCAAAAAAGAGCTGGAAGAGATCGTCTCGGTCAAGATCCCGCAGAACAAGAAGGACATTCAGATTGCCCGCGAATACGGGGATCTGCGCGAGAACTTCGAGTACAAATCCGCCAAGCAGCAGCAGGCCGTTTTGCAACGCCAGCAGGGCGAGCTGGAGCGGGACCTCAATCGCGCGCAGGGCACCGACTTCGCTGGAGTGAGCACCGAGACGGTGGGCATCGGCACCATCGTCGAGGTCGCCGACGCCGGCTCGGACGAGGTGGAGACCTTCACCATTCTCGGAGCGTGGGATGGCGACGTGGAGAAAAACATCATTTCCTATCTGTCGGAGACGGCCAAAGCTCTGATCGGCCAACCGGCTGGCGCGGAGGTGACCCTTCCGTCCGATTCCGAGCATGGCACCCGCCAGGCTAAAATTCAGTCGATCCGCGCTTTCAACGCCGGTTGAATGCATTACGGCGCGCCGTGATGGCCTCCGGGAGATCGTGTTGAGAGGCACCATTCCTGGAGGTCGGGCTTGACTTGCAGTGCCCTCCCAGTCTTCTATACACCCCCGTGGCAACTCCGGAATCCGTGACAACGCTTGAGGTGGCTGACGCCGACTGGACCCCCGAGTTCGGGCGGAAATACATGGCTGCCTTTCAGGTGATGCAGCGCGCTCGCCTGATGGAAAACAAAATCGGCGCGCTCTACCGCTCTGGCGGTCAAGTGGTGGGCGGCGTTTATCTCGGCCGCGGGCAGGAGGCCTTCAGCGGTGGGCTCGGCGTCCAGCTGCAAAAGGGCAAAGACATTTACGCCCCGCTGATTCGTGATCAGGCCGGACGCGTAGCGTTTGGCGAGGAGGAGCTGGATTTCTTCCGCACCTACCTCGGTGCGGCCCCAGGGCCGATGCGCGGACGCGATGGCAACATTCACCGAGGTCGGCCCAAAGAAGGCCTGCTGGCCATGATCAGCCACCTGGGCAGCATGGTCTCCGTGGTGGCCGGTTGCCTGCTGGCACGGCGCATGGCGGGTCGCCTAGGCGATGCAGTGGGAGCCACCTCGATCGGCGATGGCGGGACCTCGACGGGGGCCTTTCACGAGGCGCTCAATCTCGCTGCTGTGGAAAAACTGCCGCTCATCGTCTCTGTGGCCAACAACCAATTCGCTTACTCCACGCCGAATGATCGGCAGTTTGCCTGCGAGACCCTGGTGGATCGCGCCAAGGGCTACGGCGTGCGAGGCTGGTCCGTCGATGCCACCGATCTGGCGCAGTGTCTGAAGACGTTTGAAGCCGCCGTGGCGGAGGCCCGCGCGGGTGGCGGTCCGCAGTTGGTGGAGGGCTGCCTGCTCCGCCTCTCCGGCCATGGTGAGCACGATGACGCGGCCTACGTGCCCGATGCCATCCGCCACAGCCGCCTGGGCCAGGACTGCCTGCTGCGGGCGGAAAAGCAGATCGTGGCGCGGGGACTGGCCAGCGAGTCGGAGATCGAACAGTGGGCAGCGCGAGTGCAAAAAGAGATCGATGCCGTCGTCGTCCAAGTGGCTCGGGAGCCACGACCTGATCCGTATCGGGAGCGGTGGGAGGCATTTAGCGTGCGCGGCATGGTGGAGGGATTCGCAGAATGAGTCTGACCTATTTGGAAGCGATCCGAGAGGCGCAGTACGAGGCGCTCAACACCCGGCCAGAGGTCTTCCTCTACGGCCAGGACATCGGCACTTTTGGCGGAGCCTTCAAGGCCACCAAAGGATTGTCCAAAGAATTCCCAGGGCGTGTGATCGACTCGCCCATTAGTGAGGACGCCATGGTCGGCGTGGCCATCGGGGCCGCGATTGAAGGGGCTCGTCCGATTTTGGAGATGCAGTTTGCCGACTTCTCCTCGGTCGGATTCAACCAGATCGTCAATCAGGCGGGCACCCTGTTTTGGCGCACGCAGACGCCCTGCCCCATCACCATCCGCCTGCCCTCGGGTGGCACACCGGGCAGCGGCCCTTTTCACAGCCAGTCCATGGAGTCGATCTACGCCCATTACCCGGGGCTGGTGATCGTGACGCCCGCCACAGTGGATGACGCCTACTGGATGCTGCTGGACAGCGTGGACCTGGATGATCCGGTCATTTTTTGTGAGCACAAATTTCTCTACTACCACCTGAAGGCCGACGCCCTCGGTGGCCGCGGTCTGCCGATCGGCAAGGCCCGCATCGTCCGCCCCGGACGCCACGCCACCGTGGTGGCTTACAGCGCCATGGTGCACGAGGCCCTGCGCGCCGCCGATGAGCTGGCGCTGGACGGTTATCAAATCGAGGTGGTGGACCTACGCTCGGTGAAGCCGCTGGATACCGAGACCCTGCTCGGCTCCATCGCCCGCACCGGACGCATCCTTTGCGTCGGAGAATCTTTCCCCTGGGGCGGGGTCACGGCGGAAGTGGTGGCCCGCATCACGGCGGAGGCATTTCACCTGCTGGATGCACCTCCCATGCGGCTGAACTCCAAAGACACGCCCATCCCCTACCACCCCAACCTGTGGAAAGCTCACCGCCCCACGGTGACCACCATCACGGAGTCTCTCAAACACCTCTTGCGCTACTGAGGCCGCTGAGTCCTCCCGCGCCACGTTCGCCCCGATCTCGGACCCCTTTTTTCCCCTCCCATGCCCGTCATCCCCATCCTCATGCCTCAGCTGGGCGAGTCCATCGCTGAGGCAACCATCATCCAAGTCCTGACCGAGCGCGGCAAGACGATCGAGGCCGGAGAGGACATCTTTGAGGTCGAAACCAACAAGGCCACCATGATGGTGGGCGCACCCGCCAAGGGAACGGTCAAAGACATCATCGCCACCTGCAACACCAGCTACGCCGTGGGCTCCCGCCTAGCCCTGCTGGAGGTGACGGAGGAGGACGCCGAAATCCTCGGGCACGCGCCCAAGCCGCCGGAACCCCGAACCGCCTCCGCGACGGAGGACACCGACGAGCCAGAGGCCAACTTGCATTTCAAAGTCCAAGCTGAAGACGCCATCAAAGACACCGCTCAACCGAAGGTGGAGCCCGTCGTCGGTGGTCTGCCGGTGCCCGCCGGAGCCACTGGTGCGGGTTACATTTCCCCCCGGATGCGGGCTCGGATGAATGAGCTGGGCCTCAATGCCTCCGACCTCGCCGGTGTGGCGGGATCTGGCGCGGGCGGTCGCGTGACGGTGGAGGATTTCGAGTACTTCCTGCGCGGCCTGGAGCAGCATCGGCTGACCCCCGCCTCGCCCATGCGCATCGCTGTGGCCGACTCCATGCGCCGCAGTTGGACGCGCCCTCTGGCCACGGTGGGGCGGCCCGTGGTGCTGGAGGCCGTGCTGGCCCACCGCAAGAGCTGCGATCCCAAACCCGGCCCCGCCCTCTACGCCATCCGCGCGCTCGCCGTCGCCATCTCGGAGGACACCGCCGTCGCTGGGCGTTTGATCGGCAATCGTATCGTTCACCCACAGGCCATCGACATCGGATTCGCCGTGGAGGTGGAGGACGGCGTGCTCGTTCCCACGCTCCGAGAGGTGGACAAAATGCGCCTCAGCCAAATGGTCACCACCTACAACAGCCTGGTGGAAAAAGCCCGGGCACGAAAGCTACCGGCTGACAACAACCGACCCGGCATCGCCACGGTGACAAATTTTGGCACCTTTGGCATCGTCTGGGCCACACCCATCCCGCTGCCAGAGCAAAACCTCGTGCTCGGTCTCGGCGCGGGCCGCAAATCCCCCGTGTGGAGCCCCGAGGTCAATCAATTTCTCCCCGTCATGGAAGCACAGCTGACCCTCAGCTTCGATCACCGCGTGCTCGATGGCGGGGCGGCAGGGCGGCTGCTGGCGCGCGTGTCGGATCTCTTGCAGCACCCCGAGCAGCTCTAAATCATGAACATCGTCATCGCGGACGGCCAAACGGCCAACCCTGGAGATCTGAGCTGGGCCGAGCTGGAAGCGCTGGGACAGGTCACGGTCCGCCCCCGCACGCCGGTGGAGGAAATGGCCGCAGCCTGCGCCGGAGCGGAGGCCGTCATCACCAACAAAGCCATCCTCAATGCCGAAATCATCGCCGCATTGCCTGAGCTGCGCTACATCGGCGTCGCCGCCACCGGCTACAACGTGGTGGACATCGAAGCTGCCCGCGCTCGCGGCATTGTCGTCACCAACGTGCCTGCCTACAGCACCGCTTCGGTCGCTCAACTGGTGTTCGCCTTGATTCTGGAGCTGACCCACCGCGTCGGCGACCACTCCGCTTCCGTACGCACGGGCGATTGGGAAAAATGTCCCGACTTCAGCTACTGGACGCAAAACCTCGTCGAGCTGGACGGGCGCACCCTGGGTGTCATTGGCTATGGAGACATCGGCTCCGCCGTGGCCCGCATCGGAGCCGCCTTCGGCATGCGCGTGCTGGCCAGTCGCCGTTCCTGGCCGGATGAGCCCCCAGCGGGCGTCACCCCTGCCACGACGGATGAAATTTTCGCCCAGGCCGACGTCGTGACCCTGCACTGCCCGCTCACGGAGCAGACCCACCATCTGGTCAATGAACGAACCCTCGGTCTGATGAAACCCGACGCCTACCTCATCAATACCGGGCGCGGTCCCTTGGTCGATGAAGCCGCTTTGGCGCAGGCCTTGGAGGCGGGAAAAATCGCCGGAGCAGGCCTGGATGTGCTCACCCAAGAGCCTCCGCGCGCAGGTAACCCACTGATCGGAGTTCGTCGTTGCCTCATCACACCGCATATCGGCTGGGCGACCCGCGAAGCCCGCCGCCGCCTCATCGCCCAAGTCGCCGCCAATCTCCGCGCCTGGCGGGAAAACGCTCCCATCAACGTCGTAGGACGTTGATCCCCGCAGAGCCTCCCAGCTCTCCACCGCCCCTCAATCCACCGACCCACGTCGGCGGCAACAATCCTCGTCCCATTCGATCCCCTGAGATGATGGACGACGATTGAGACGACGATTTCCCCTCATCCCTCATCCCTCATCCCCCAAACAAAAAACCCGGCTCTCCGCAGAGAGCCGGGCTGAAGGGCTGACGAATGGGAGCGAGATCAGGTCATCTCGTTGGCGTCCGCACCGAAGTGGTAGGCCGGAGCACCGTGCTCTTCGATGTCCAGACCCACCCGCTCTTCGTCGGCGGAGACCCGGATGCCGAGCACGGCTTTGAGCACCAGCATGAGAATCAGCGAGAAGACGAAGGCAAAGAACGCGACGGACACGGTGCCGAGCGCTTGCTTGGCCAGCGTGTGGTTTTCATCCATGGAGAAGAGACCCACCGCCAGCGTGCCCCAGACCCCGCACACCCCGTGCACCGAGACCGCGCCGACTGGATCATCCAGCCGTAGCCGATCAAGCATTAGAACCGAGATCACCACCAGACCACCGGCGATCGCTCCGATGGCTACCGCAGACCAAACGCCCACCGTATCTGCCCCCGCCGTGATGCCCACCAGGCCAGCCAGCATGCCGTTGAGCGCCATGGACACGTCCGGCTTGCGGATGATGATCCAGGACACAAGGATCGCAGCCAAACCACCGGCACACCCAGCCAAAGTCGTGGTGACAAACACCAGGGAGACCGCACCCGGAGCCGCACTCAAGACGGAACCACCGTTGAATCCAAACCAACCCAAGAACAGGAGAAACACACCGATCGCGGCCAGCGGCGTGGAGTGAGGCAGGATCGGCTTGATCCGTCCGCCCGGGAGAAACTTCCCTTTCCGAGGTCCCAGCACGATGATCGCAGCCAGGGCAGCAAATCCACCAAAAGCATGCACCAGCGTGGAGCCAGCAAAGTCCTTGAAGCCCGCGTCCAGCAACCAACCCGCACCCCACTGCCAGGAGCCGGTGATCGGGTAAGCGAAGGTCACCAAAATGACGGCATAGACCATGAAGCTGGTTAGTTTGACCCGCTCCGCCACAGCCCCCGACACGATGGTGGCAGCGGTAGCGGCAAACATCGCCTGGAACAGGAAGTCGGTGAACTGCGTCATGCACAGCGCCGTTTTCCCGTAGTCGTAAGTCATGGCAGAGCCGCTCCAGGTCTCGATCGGGCTACCAAAGGCAAAATATTTGCCCAATGTCCAGCCATCCCCTGGATACATCGCATTGTAGCCCCAGGCGGCATAGGTGAGGATGCCCATGCAGACGATGAAGGCATTCTTGAAGAGGATGTTGTTGGTGTTTTTTGACTGGCACAGGCCGGTCTCCACGCAGGAAAAGCCCAGGTGCATGATGAACACCAAACCCGCTGCCAGCAGCAGCCACAGGTTCGACGTGGTGAAGAAGTCAAACGCAGCACCGTTCTCGTCCATCATCGTCTGCAATGCCTCATCGGGCGTGCCCGGCGCGGCGGCGGCCTCAGCGGGGGCTTCCGCAGGCGCAGCAGCGGGGGCAGGTGCCGCAGCGGCGGCGGGTGCAGCCTCCTTAGCGTAGGAGGCGGGTTCTGATGCCATACCCCAAAGTCCCGTCGCAAGAGCGCCGGCGAGTAGGCATACGATCCATCTAGTTTTCGATGTCAGCATGGTGTTTTGTGAGTGCGTTGGTTTCGTGGGTTACCACGGCGTCGGCCGCTTGAAAGGCTTCAAAGCACCCCGCGTGCCAACATGGAAAAAAAGTTTCCCGGCAGGTTTCATCGTTTCTTTTCAAATCCTCCAAAGCACTGACATTGAGTCCATTGCGTCGATCAGCGAGGGGTCGTGCTTCACGCCATAACATTCTGCCAAAGCCTTGCACCCGCTCCATTCCACCCTTATCCCAGGGGCATGACACGAGTTGGAATCGGTTACGATGTGCACGCCTTTGCTGAAGGGCGGCGTTTGATCCTCGGCGGCGTGGAGATCCCACACGTGCGCGGGCTAGCAGGCCATTCGGATGCGGATGTCCTCTGTCACGCCATCGCCGATGCCATCCTCGGTGCCATGGGTCTGCCGGACATCGGACATTATTTCCCCCCCTCCGACGCGTCGATCGAGGGCATCTCCAGCCTCAAAATCTTAGAGAAATGCGCCGCGCTCGCGGTGGAACAGCAACGGCGTCTAATCAATGTGGATGCCACCCTCATCGCGGAGGCTCCCAAAGTGCTGAAATTTGCGCCGCAGATGAAGGAGAATCTGGCGCGGGCTCTGGGCATCACCCCGGCGGACATCGGCATCAAAGCCACCACCAACGAGGGCATGGGTTTCATTGGTCGCGGCGAAGGCATCGCGGCCATGGCAGTGGCCTCCGTGACGGAGGTGGCGACCCGAGATTTCTAATTCAGACGATGAAGAAACGACTCCTCGCCCTCACTCTCGGCACGCTGGCGATGCTCGCTGCCTGCTCGAAGCAATCTCCGTCGGCACCATCCGAGACGGCAGCCGAGGGAGAGGCACCGGCCCCGTTGCGCATCGGCATGGATGCCACCTATCCGCCGTTCGAGTTCGTCGATCCCCAGGGAGAGATAAGCGGCGTCAGCGTCGAGCTGGGACGGGCTATCGGTCAGCAGTTGGATCGGCCCGTGCAGTTCCAGAACCTGCCTTTTGACGGCCTCATCACCGCGCTCAAATCGGGAGCCATCGATCTCATCATCTCCTCCATGACCGAGACCGAGGAGCGAGCCCAGTCGGTGAGATTTTCCCGTCCCTACGTGAAGACCGGCCTTTCCATCCTGGCGGCGCAGGATGCCGCCGTTCACCGCGTGGAGGATCTGCAAAAACCAGGCACCCGAGTGGCCGTGCGCATCGGCACCACAGGTGAATCCTGGAGCCAATCCCATCTCCCCGACGCCAAGCTCATCCGCCTCGATAGCGATGCCGCCTGCGTGCTGGAGGTGATCAATGGAACCGTTGAAGCCTGGGTGTATGATCAGGTCTCGGTGATGAATTATCACCGCCAGCATCCGCAGCGCACGCGGGCGCTGCTGGCACCGCTGCGGGAGGAATTCTGGGCCGTCGCCATGCGGCGCGACGCTCCCGCAGAGCTGGAGCAGGGCGTCAATGCCGCCATCCACACCTTGCAGACGGAGGGCGGCATGGAGCGCATCGCCGATCAATATTTGAAACCCGCCCGCGAACTCATGCAGCAGCAAGGCCTGCCCTTTGTTTTTGATCTGGATTGACGGGCCAGCGCGGGCTCGCTAGGTATGAAGCATCCATTTTACCCCTCGCAATCATGAGCAAAAACTCCGCCAAAAAGATCATCAACGACCCCCTCAAGTGTGCCGACGAATTGTTCGAAGGTCTGGTGCTGGCCTACGATGGCAAAGCCCGCAAGGTCGGTCGTCGCTCGATCGTGATGAATGAGTTGCGCCCCGATGCACCGGCCCTGCTCGTCGGAGGTGGCGCGGGGCATGAGCCCATCTATCACGGACTGGTCGGTCCCGGCATGGCGGACGGCGCAGCCATTGGCGACATCTTCGCCGCTCCTCCGCCCGACATCGTGCTGGAGGCCACCGAGGCAGTGAATCGAGGCAAAGGCGTGCTCTATCTTTACGGCAACTACGCCGGAGACGTGCTGAATTTCGATCTCGGTGCCGAGCTGGCCGAGGAAGAAGGCATCACCGTGAAGACCGTCATCATCAACGACGACGTCTGCTCCGCGCCGCCTTCCGAGAAAAGCAAGCGCCGCGGTGTCGCGGGTCTGGTTCCCGTCGTCAAGCTAGCCGGAGCCGCCGCACAGACAGTGGACACCCTGGAGGAACTGGCTCGCATCGCGCAAAAGGCGGTGGATCACACCCGCTCCGTCGGCGTCTCGACCAAACCCGGTTCCATCCCCGCCACCGGCGAACCCACCTTCGAGCTGGCCGACGATGTGATCGGCCTCGGCATGGGCATTCACGGTGAAAAAGGCGTGGGCCTCATCCCCATGTGCACGGCCGACGAGCTGGCTCCGAAGATTCTGGACCTGCTGTTTGCCGATGACTTGGAACTCAACGCCGGAGATGAGATCGTCTTTTTTGTCAACAGCCTCGGCTCCACCCACATGATGGAGCTGCTCATCCTGCTGCGCGCCGCTCGGCCCATCCTGGAGGCCAAAGGGCTCAAGGTGCACCAAACCATCCTGGACAACATCGTCACCTGCCAGGAGATGGCCGGTGTCTCCTTCAGCATCACGAAGTTGGACGATGAATTGAAGCGCCTCTGGGATCTGCCCTGCGAAAGCGTCGGCTACACCAAGCTCTAAGTCCCTCCCCGCCCGCCTTCCTGCATTGACAGCGCCAGGATGCCGCCAACTGTTTCCACCATGCCCAAGTCCTCTCTCTCCAGCGATCAAGTCAAAGAAATGCTCCTCCAAGTGGCCGATGCCATCATCGCCGCTGAGCCCCGCCTTTCCGAGGCCGACCGCAATCTCGGCGACGGTGACCACGGTCTGGGCATGCAGCGCGGCATGACGGCAGGCAAAGAAAAGCTGCAAGAGCTGGAAGCTGGGACCCCCATTGACAAGGTCTTTTCCAGCCTCGGCATGGCAATGATGAGCAGCATGGGAGGAGCCTCTGGAGCCATCTTTGGCAGCTACTTCCGCGCCGGTGGCAAGGCCCTCGCAGGCCAAGAAGTGTTTGATTCCGCCAGCCTCGCCGGCTTTCTCCGCGCGGGCGTGGATGGAGTGAAGCAGCGTGGTGGTGCCAAAGTCGGCGACAAAACAGCTGTCGATTCCATGGAGCCCGCCGCTGAAAAAGCTGCCGAGAGCACCGCGCTCCCCCTCCCCGAAGCCGCCGCCGCCGCCGCCGATGCCGCCATCGCGGGCATGGAAGCCAGCAAGGACATGATCGCTCAATTTGGCCGCGCCAAAACCCTCGGCGAAGGCTGTCTCGGCCATCCCGACGCCGGAGCCATGTCCATCACCGTCATCCTCGGTGCCATGCGGGATTACATCCAGGCCTGACGTCCCATCCCCACGAGGTAAAATCCTCGACTCCATGAAACCGCAGGAACTGCCGCTGATCGTCGCGCTGATCCTCCTGTCGGCTTTGCCAGCGGCCGCCGAACCAACCCTCGATGCCATCATCGCGGCGGATTGCGCGAAAAACGGCGAACCTCTCCCCCCGCTTTGCGACGACGCCACCTTCCTGCGGCGGGTGTATCTTCATGCGGTGGGCCGCATTCCAACCCTCGCCGAAGCCCACGCGTTTTTGGACTCGCAGGCACCCGACCGGCGGCAGCGGCTGATCGACGACCTGCTCTCCTCGGAAGGTTACGCCAAGCACTGGTTCACCTTTTGGGCCGATCTCCTCCGCCTCAACACCGACGGCAAAATCACCCGCAGTGGCATCGTCGGCGGTGCCTACACGGAGTGGCTGCTGCGCGTGCTGAAGGAAAACCTGCCTTTCGATGAATTGACGCGCCGGTTGATCGCGCGGCAGGGCAATGTTTGGGAACCGGAGAACGCCGGAGCCGTGGGTTTTTACCAGCGGGATTTCGGCATGCCGCTGGATCACTTTGCCAGCCTGATGCGTGTGTTTGCCGGCACGCGCATGGAGTGCGCGCAGTGTCACAACCATCCCTTCGACCGGTGGACCCAAATGGATTTTTATCACATGGCGGGTTTCACCCACAGCCTCCGCGCCGGCAAGTATCCCGAGGTCTATGAGCGGATCAGCGGCCCGGAAAAATCCGCCGTCAACCGCATCACCATCCCCATGCGCTTCGCCTCCGTGCTGCCGCGCCCCTACCCGCTGAAGCTGCCGCATGACTACGCCTACGACGACGCCGCGCCGCTCCAGGAAATCCCACCCGAGACGGTGTTGGGCCAGCACCTCACCCTGAAGCCCGGAGAAGCCGGTGCGGAAGTTTTTGCCGCGTGGCTGACGGATGCCGACCATCCCCGCTTCACCCGCGTGCTGGTGAATCGCCTGTGGGCCGCGCTTTTCGGAGCGCCCCTGGTGCCACCGCCCCTGGACGATCTGCGCGATGACACTGCTGCCTGGAATCCCGAACTCGAGCAGGAGGCGATGCGTCTGATGCAGCGGGAAAACTTCAACCTGCGGTCCTTTCTCGCCATCGTGATGAAGACGGAGGCCTGGCAACGCCGCGCCCAGGAGCAAGCCTACGACCCCGGATCGCCCGCGCGTTTTGCCTCGCCCTATTTGCAACGCCTAACGGCGGAACAGGTGTGGGACTCGATGCTGGTCCTCATCATCGACGATCCCGAGCGACCCAATGATCGCAGCCGCGCCTATCGCCTGCGTTACCTCACCGATCTCCGCTCGCGAGCGCAGCGCGTCTGCGCACCCAATCCGATTGCGGTGAAGGCCTGGCTCGGTCAAGCGGAAGGCCGACGCTACGCAGCATCCAACGGAAAAGCCGCCTGCCCTGAGGCCGACGAACTCCAGGCCAGATCGGTCCAAGCCATGAAAGACCTCGACCGCGTCCGCTCCAGGGCGAAGGGCAGCAACGAGCAGTTTGCCAAGTGGAAAAACCTGCACACCGGACTGTTCCGAGCCTGCGAGCTGGAGCAGCCCGCACCGCGCGGCCATTTCCTCCGCCTGTTTGGCCAGTCCGACCGCGAGATCATCGGCAACGCCAATCACGAAGCCTCCATTCCCCAGGCGCTCGAGCTGATGAACGGCGAGATCACCGCCGCCACCCTCAATCCCTTCTCCGCCCTCATGCGAGCCGTCCACGCCAGCCCCGACCGCCCCTCCCGACTGGCGACCCTGCACCTGGGCATCCTGACCCGGCTCCCCACCCAGGCCGAGCTGGATGCCGAAGACGGCTTCACCGAAGAAGACATCGCCGCCGCCCTGCTTTCGACGCAGCAGTTTCTATTCCTGCGATAGTCACCTCAACGCTCACCACCCTCCTCTCCCCTTATCCACCCGCCCTTGGTGCAGTGTCATGCAACCACTCCGCCTCATGCCAAACCTCATCGGCCCCCTTGGAGTTCGGCTGCATGAGAAACGTGAAGCCAAGGCGCTGCCTGATCGCTCTCTTTAGCGTGCGGCATTCGCGAGCCATTCAAGGCAATCCTCGGCGGAAGCCATGAACAGCAGAGCTTCCCCGAAACGGAGCAATGGATCCTCTTCCAGCGCTTGGATCCTCGGGGCCGCTTCGGCATAGATATCGGGGAATTTCCGCTGCACCTGACGAAGCGCAAACGACACCTCACCTTCCAGGCGGCCCTCCTGGCGGCCTTCTTGGCGGAACTGTTGGGCGAGGGTCATGGCGCGTTGACGAGTTGGCGAGTGCTGAATGGCTTGAACCTTGTTCACGAAGGCGGTTTTGTCAATGTCCGCCGCCAGGATGTAGCGCAGCAGCAGCTCGAAGGTCTCGCGTGGCAGTT
>JAGRPD010000673.1 GCA_020439875.1 Verrucomicrobiales bacterium | reverse complement strand
CTTCCGGCAGCGGGTAGGTGCCTTCTTGTTCGATGGGGTTTTGCGTGGCAAAGGTCATGAACGGAGGCGTCAGCGGGTGGGTCTCGCCATCGATGGTGACCTGACCTTCTTGCATCACCTCCAGCAGGGCGGACTGGGTTTTAGCGGGCGCGCGGTTGATCTCGTCCGCCAGCAGCAGCTGGGTGAAAACGGGTCCACGACGCAGGCGGAAGGTCTGGCTGCCGAGATCGTAGAGGGTGTGACCGGTGACGTCGGACGGCATCAGATCGGGCGTGAATTGGATGCGGCCAAAACCGACGCCGATGGCCCGAGCCAGGGCCAGCACGAGGT
The DNA here is from genome assembly GCA_020439875.1 of Verrucomicrobiales bacterium. GTDB lineage: Bacteria > Verrucomicrobiota > Verrucomicrobiia > Verrucomicrobiales > Verrucomicrobiaceae > JAGRPD01. The sequence goes on along the minus strand of JAGRPD010000673.1, from coordinate 1,425 downwards.
GGGTTTTGCCAAGGCCGGGTTTTCCCTCCAGCAGCACGTGCCCACCGGCCAGTAGGGCGGCGAGCACCTGCTGGATCACCTCATCTTGGCCGAGAAAAACCCGCCCCACCGCCGCGCTGATCTCGCGGCCGAGGCGGGTGCCTTCGGGCTCCTGAGGAGGGGGCGGCGGGCTGAATTCAGCGGGCGGAACGGCGGCCACAGCTGGCGCGGCGTAGGGGCTGGGATCCGGTGCTGGCACAGGTCCGGCGGGCGTGTTGGAGTCTGGATTCATAAAGCGTTTCTCAGGGTTTGCAGATCTTGGAGGTGAACCATCACGTGACGTCGATTCACGGCGCTGGGTTGGGCGGGGCGCATGGCCTCCTGCACCCGCTCCACGGGCAGCTTGCTGGTTTCGGCCAGATGGCTCATCAGGGCGGAGTCTCCCTCGGCCTCATGCAGCCAGGCGGGATGGCGCTGGCGGATGCGGGCCAGGACGGCTTCACGGGCGGCCTGGAGCAGCAGGTCGGAGCGGTTGATGCCGAAAAAGAAGGCTCCCAGGCTGGCGATGTGATCGGAAAAACGGCGAGTCTCTTCCAGGCCCGTTTCTTGCTCGGTGGCGCGGCGCAGGGGGCCAAATCGTGGCAGGCTCATCCACAGCCACAGCGCGATCAGCACCACGACGCCAATCACCACCAGACCCGCCCGCTGCCACAGCAACAGCCAAAAACTGCCCTCTTCCGTGGAGACAAACCACACGTCTTTCCAGGGTTCCCCCGCCATCCTGTCCAGCCACAGGCCGTGATCCTCGTCCCCAAGGTAGCGATTTCGCAGCGGTTTCGCGTGATTCACCAGCGTCACCCGACCCGCGCCATGCCGCAGCGAGAGCACGTAGTAGCCATTGTCATCCGCTTTCGCTCCCCATTCCTTCCGCTTCAGATTCGAGGTGGGCTCAAAGACCCAGGCTCCCGCCACATCCAGCTTCAGCGTTTCACCATCCCACTTCACCTCCAGAGGATCCGCTTTTGCCATTTCTGGGTCGAGGTCAACCTCATCATCATCAATCTCATCGTCCTCGTCCTTATCCTCACGGTCGGAGTCCGCTTCATCGTCAGTCGTCCCTGCCGCCGAGTCCTCCTCTCTCGCTTCACGTTTTTTCCGCAACGATCGGCGGGCCTCGATCATCTTTTGGCGGTGCTCGGAGGCGGACGAAGACAGGCGGACTTTCACGCCGAGCTGCTCCAGCAGCGGCATCTCCCTCACGTCCCAGCCTTCCACGATCGCACCACCGAATCCTTCGGACAAACGAAACCCCCAATCATTGTAAGGTCGTGTCCCTCCCAAAAAGTACACCAGCTCGCCGCCCTGACGCACCCAGTTCAACAAAGACTGCGCCCGCCCCTCCGACATCTCGCCCTCCGCGCTGGCCAGCACCACGCCCATGTCTGC
>JAGRPD010000672.1 GCA_020439875.1 Verrucomicrobiales bacterium | reverse complement strand
ATCCCGACCTGTCCCTGGCGCAGATTTACGCGGCGCTGGCGTGGTATTACGACCATGCGGAGGAGGTGGAGGAGCGGATCGACCTTCAGGAAGCCCGTGCGAAGAAAGTGCTGGCCGAACTTGGAAGTCAAAAACTCCGGCAGAAGCTTTCCCTGCTCAAAGCACGCCGCGAGGCATGAGCCAAAGGCTTTACATGGACGTGCATGTGCCGCTGGCGATCACGCGCGCCCTGCGCCGGAAGGGGCATGATGTGGTCACAGCACAGGAGGACGGCAGCGCCACACTGCCGGACGATCAACTCCTGAACCGGGCAGGCGAATTGGGGAGTCTGCTGTTCACTCAAGACCAGGACTTTCTGGAGGAGACGGCGCGGCGTCTGCGCGAGGGACGATCCTTCGCCACGGTGATCTTTGCCAGCCAGTTCGTGTCAATCGGCACCTGCGTGCGAGATCTGGAGCTGATTCTCGGCTCGCTCGCGGATGACGAATCAACCGCGCAGTTGATCCATCTGCCGCTGTAAAACTGGCTTCACATTCCCATCGTCTGCTCGCCTCACACTCTAATCCTGACACCCCCATGACGAATCCCATCATCGAAGAAGTCCGCGCCGCAAGAGCCGCGCTGGCGGCTGAACACGGGTACGACATCCGCCGCGTCACGGAATGGGCGCGCGCACAGACAGCCGCAAGGAAAGCTGCTTTAACCCAACCCCAGACGAAGAAAGCATCGGCGAAGTCCCCCGTCACCCGGAAGCGTCGTGAGGGCTCCGCTCGTGCCTCGACTTGAATGCTGCGGAGGTGCCCAGTTCATCATTACCGCCGCAGCCGAGAAGCTGGCGGCCCTGAGCACGGTTGACTACCTGGGTGAACGTGCCAAGCGGGCCGACTTCAAGGAGTTCGAGCGCATCAGCGCATTGATCTCGGCGGGACCGGCTGATCCGGGAGATGAGTTTCCCTGATGCGGGATCCCACCAAAGGTACGTCTCGTTCAAAGGTACGTCTCGTTCACTCCGCCTTTTTCTTGTTCTTCCCTCCGCCCTTCTTCCCTTTCTTCGTCGGCTTGTCCTTCCCGGCGCCGGATTTGAGGAACTGCTCGTCGAGTTCCACCGGGCGGGCGTTTTGGAACTGATCCAGAACGCGCTGGAGTTTCGCTTTGGCGGCGGTGGCGTCGCTGGCGAGGGCGGAGTCGGCGAGGTCCTGCATCTCCATCTCGTCGGCGCTGAGGTCGTAGAATTCGCCGGTGCGGTAGAGTTTGAAGCTGTGGTCGAAGGCGTACTCTTTCACAGTGAGGTCCTGCCGCTGCCGGGGTGAGTACCAGATGTAGAGCCACTCGCGTGGGGTGCCGGTTTCGCCCTTGAGCTGCGGGAGGAAGCTGATGCCATCGACACCGGCAGGCGCTTCGACTCCGGTGGCGGCGCAGATGGTGGGCAGGAAGTCGGCGCAACTGACGAGGTCGGCGCAGACGCGGCCTTTTTTCATGACGGCGGGCCAACTGGCGATGCAGGGCACATGCGTGCCGTGCGCGTTGGTGGAGCCTTTGCCGCCCTTGTAGTCGCGGCCCTGAAAGCGGCTGGTGATGCCGGAGTTGGTGCCGTTGTCGCCGAGGAAAAGCAGGAGCGTGTTGTCTCGGATGCCGAGTTCATCGAGCTTCGACACGATGCGGCCGACCATCTTGTCCATGTAGGCGGTCATGTCGGCGAAGTGCTTCGGATTCTGCAGCTTTTGCTCGCTGCTGATGGTCGGATCATAGTTCGCGCTGTCCGGTGTGGGTTGGAAGGGATTGTGCGTGAGGATCATCGGGTAGTAGAGGAAGAAGGGTTTCCCCTTGTGCTTCTCGATGAAGCCGAGCGCGAAATCGTTCACCAGCGTGGGGCCGTACTCGCCCTTCGTGAAGTCCTTCTCGACGCCGTTGTATTCGAGGCCGGGGTTCGTGTAGCGCGGCGGGCGGCGCG
>JAGRPD010000095.1:328-3417 GCA_020439875.1 Verrucomicrobiales bacterium | reverse complement strand
GCCTTGGTGCCGAGTGATGGCGGGGTGTATGTGGCCAACTCCACCGAGCTGCTGTTCCTGCAAGATACCGATGGAGATCTGAAGGAGGATCGCCGCACGATCGTGCTCTCCGGCTTTGGCACGGAGGACACCCACCACTTGGTGCACACCTTGGGGATCGGGCCGGAAGGTTTGCTGAATTTCCTGCAATCGATCTACATTCACAGCCACATCGAGACGCCGCACGGCGTGCGCCGCCTGCTCGGTGGCGGGGTGTGGGAGTACCGGCCTGAGACGCGCCGGTTGGAGGTCATCAGCAAGGGCTTGATCAATCCGTGGGGATTTGAATTTGACCGCTGGGGGCAGAGTTTTGCCACCGATGGCGCAGGTAGCGAAGGGGTAAACTTCGTCTTCCCGGGTTCGGTCTTTGCCACCTCTCCAGGCGCTTCTCGCATCCTGCACGGGCTCAGCCCAGGGCAGCCGAAACATTGCGGCTTGGAGATCATTGAGGAGCCGACTTTTCCCGCCGACTGGCAGGGAAACTTCATCACCTGCGACTTCCGTGGCAATCGGGTGAATCGTTTCAAGCTGGAGAGCAGCGGCAGCGGCTACACGGCCACGCAACTGGGGGATGTGATCGCCTCCACCCATCGCGCCTTTCGGCCGATCGATGTGAAGATCGGTCCTGATGGAGCGCTCTACATCGCAGATTGGTACAACCCCATCATCCAGCATGGAGAGGTGGACTTCCGCGATCCGCGGCGCGATCACGTGCATGGTCGGATCTGGCGGATCAAGCCCAAGGCGAACGCGGCGGCGGCGCGGCCTGAGCTGCACGGACAACCGGCGGAAAAGCTGGTGGAAAGCCTGCGCAGCGATCGGCGCTGGGTGCGGCACTTTGCCAAGCAGGAATTGCGCCAGCTGGGTGCGCCTACAGCGGTGGCGGCGATCGATGCCTTTGCCGCGGGGTTGAAGCCCGAGGTCGAGACGGAAGCACACGATTTGTTGGAGGCGGCCTGGGCGCGGGAGGGAGTCAACGCTTTCTCGCCGGATCTCTGGCAGCGCGTGTGGGGTGCGGCTGACGCCCGAGTGCGAGCCGGGGCCTTGCGCATCTTGACGCATCGATGGCGGGAGATGGCAGGGGTGGAAAAAATCGCAGCCCAGGCAGTGGCGGACGCAAGTCCACAGGTGAGGCTCTGGGGCGTGGTACTCTGTGGCGAGGTCGGGACGCCGACGGCGATCGAAATCGCGCTGCGAGTTCTGGATCTGCCGATGGATGAAAACCTGGACTTTTTGCTAGAAAAAATCTGTGCGGAACACGCGGACACCTGGTTGCCTCAGGTCCTCAGTGGCAAGCTGAAGCTGGATGGCACCTCGAGCCATCTCATCTTTGCACTGCGGGCGACACGGCGCGCCGAGGCGTTGAAACCGCTCTTTGCGGTGCTGCAATCCGGCGAACTCGCCGATGAAGAGGCCACAGCGATTTTGCAGGCTGCCGGAGCCACGGTGGACGCGGAGCGGGGGGGAGATTTGGCGGGTTTGGCGGAAGCGGCGGGCTTGGAAAAGCGGCGGGAGAGCATCCTTGATGCGCTGCTGACGGCGGCGCAGACACGCAAAGTCAGACCGGCTGATGCGGCCAAGTTGACGGAAAAATGGCTGGCCGCTGTTATGCCCGTGCCGGTGCGGCAGCGGGCAGCGCAGTTGGCGGGGCTGTGGAAGGTGGAGGCTGCGCGTCCGGCTTTGGCGGCGATGCTGGCGGATCCCGCTTTGAGGTCTGCCGCAGTGCATGGATTGGCAGATTTGGGAGGGGAAGCGAGCCGCGATTTGCTGGATCGGGAATTTCAGTCGGCGAAGGATCTGCCGACGAAAGCGGTGATGCTGGAAGGATTGGCGAAGGTCGGCCCCATCTTGGCGGCGCAGCGCGCGGTGGCGTATCTCTCGGCCTCGAAGACTGCCAGCGATGCGCAGCCGGTGATCGGTGTGTTTTTGAGCAACAAACAGCTGCCCAATCTGCTGGCTAAAGCTCTGGCCGATCGCAAGATCCCACAAGTCGCTGCGGTGGAAGCCATCCGCATGGTCACCACGCGAGGCATTCAAGGACCGCTGGTGGAGGCACTGAAGAAGGCGGGGGGCGTGAAGCAGATGGATCACGCGCTGAGCGCTGAGGAGATGGCAGCTTTGGTGAAAAAAGTCCAGGAGCACGGTGATGCGCATCGGGGGGAGGCGATCTACCGCCGCCAGCAGCTGTTGTGCATGACCTGCCACGCCATCGGCGATGCGGGCGGGCTCATCGGGCCGAATCTCGTCTCGATCGGTGCCAGTGCGCCGGTGGATTATTTGATCGAGTCCCTGCTGGAGCCGAGCAAGAAGATCAAGGAAGGCTACCACATGGTCGTCGTCACCACCAAGCAGGGCCAAGTGGTCTCGGGCGGTCTGGTGCAGGACAGCGGGAAAGAACTCATCATTCGAGATCCCACCAACAAGCTCATCACGGTGGCGTCAGCGGATGTGGCCAGTCGTCAGATGAGCCCGGTGTCGATGATGCCGCCTGGGTTGACGGCGGGATTGCGGGAAGATGAGTTTGTGGATCTGGTGAAGTTCCTCTCCGAACTCGGGCGCGAGGGCGATTTCAAAATCACGCCGCGTCGTTTTGTGAGGACCTGGCGGGTGATGGGTCCGATGCAGCGCGGGGGTGAGCAGGTGGATCACGTGCGGCACGTCGGCCTGCAAGCGCTGCATGACCCGGAAATGCCCTACCCCTGGTTGCCCTTTCACAGTGAGGTCTCAGGCGCGGTGCCGGTTGCGGAGCTGGGGAAAGAGCAGGGCATCAATCCCTGGTTCCCTCACATCTTGCAGTTTGCGTTGAAGCTGGATGAAGCAGGCTCGGTGAAGCTGGCGTTGAGTCACGCCAAGGGCACGGTGCTCGTGGTCGATGACGAGGTGCTGCATGAGGTGCAGCCCGAGGTGAAGCTCGATTTGGCGGCTGGCACGCACCACGTCACGGTGTTGCTGACGCGGGACGGCGGATTCCCAGAGGCATTCAGCGTGGAGATTCTCGAAGGGGCTGCCAAGGTGGTGGCTCCCTGACGAGGATTCGCTCAGCCTCGTAG
>JAGRPD010000095.1:0-174 GCA_020439875.1 Verrucomicrobiales bacterium | reverse complement strand
CTCGTAGCCGCGTTTGTCAAAACGCAATTCGTCAGCTCCCAGGCGCACCCAGCACGATCAACCTGCGTCGGCAGTTACGGCCTCGCGCGTCAACAATCCACGTCCCATCCTCAGGGATCGATTGAGACGATGATTGAGACGATGATTGAGACGAGGATTCGCTCAGCCTCGTAG
>JAGRPD010000094.1 GCA_020439875.1 Verrucomicrobiales bacterium | reverse complement strand
CAAAGTCCGACAGCCTGTGGCAACCGTCGTGCGACGGAGGCGTCTGGGCTGAGCGGAGGTGCCACGCCCCGTACGCGTGCATGAGGATTCTTGACCTCGCTGCCTTTTCGGCGCTCTCTTTCTCATCATGAAGTCTCTTGCTTCCGAGGCACCGTACTTTTCCCGTCAGGTACAAAACACGCGCCGTTTTTTTGATCCGGAGTGGAAATCTCACGCCGCAGGACCCGGTATCCACCTGGTCGGAGGTGGTTGCGAATGGTGCACGCCGAATTTTTTGATCGATCGACGGCGCTTTCCCTTTCTGGCTTTCGAATTCGTCCGCCAGGGCAGCGGTCTTTTGCAGCTCGGGGGAGATCGCCACGTGCTGAGTGCGGGCTGCGCTTACCTGTTCGATGCCAGCGTTCCGCATCGCATCGAGAGCGATGCGAGCGCGCCATTGGTGAAGTTTTTTTTCAACTTTCACGGGGCCGGTCTCGGCGATCTGCTGCGGCGGCTCGACCTCCAGCCCGGTCGGCTCTGGCGCACGCTGGACTCGGAGCGGGTGGCGGCCCTGCTGGAGGAAGCCATCGATCACGCCGTGTCGGGCGCGGCGGCGGGGCGGATCGCAGCGGTGAAGACGCTGGAGCACGCCCTGGCCGCCAGCGCGGTGCTGCGGGCGGATCATGCGCATCCCGCCGATCCCGCGCACACCACCTACCTGCGAGCGCGGGATCACTTGCTGCGGCACTATCCTCGACTGGCCACGGTGGAGCAGGCAGCGGCGGAGTGCGGGGTGAGTGCCAGCTACTTGACGCGGCTTTTTAAGCGCTTTGGCAGTGAGACACCGCATCACACGCTGATGCGGCTGAAGATGTCTCAGGCCTTGCTGCTGCTGCAGGAGCCGAGCACGCAGGTGAAGTCGGTGGCCTTTGAGATCGGCTTCAAATCCACGGCTCACTTCTCTCGCGCCTTCAAGGCCTGGCACGGCTACCCGCCTGCCAACACGCCGCGTCACCGATCTCCCACCGTCGTGGCGAGCGCGTGATTCTCCCTTCCCACTCGGCCTTTCCCGCCGTAAACCTTTTTTCACCTCCACCCTGCCCTCTTCCGCCTTTTCCTTCATGACGCCCAAGCCTCACGCCGCCCTCATCCTCGTCGGTCACGGATCGACTTTGAACCCCGACTCCAGCGAGCCCACCCACCGCCATGCCGATGCCCTGCGTGCTAGCGGTCTGTTCGCTGAGGTGGCTTGCTGCTTTTGGAAAGAGGAACCGAATCTGCGGGATGTCTGGGAAATGGTGGAGAGTCGCGTCATCTATGTGGTGCCCAATTTCATCAGCGAAGGCTACTTCTGCCAAGAAGTCCTACCGCGAGAACTCGGCCTCGATGGAGCCATCACCCACCGGGGCGACCGGATCATTTACTACTGCGATCCGGTCGGCATCCACCCCAACATGCGCCAGCTGCTGCTGCATCGTGCTGAGGAGGTGGCCCCCGGATTGCCGCGAGATCAGACCAGCTTGGTCATCGTAGGCCACGGCACCAGCCTCAATGACAACTCGGTCAAAGCCATCCAGGATCAAGTCCAACGCATTCGCGAGACGGGCGAGTTTGCCGAGGTGATCGATGCCTACATGGAGCAGCCGCCGCTAGTGGCCGAGTGGGATCAGCTCACCCAGGCACCGAACGTCGTCGTGGTGCCGTTTTTCATCGCCGATGGTCTGCACAGCTATCAGGACATTCCCGTGCTGCTCGGCATCCTGGAGGAGACCAGCCCGGCGCTGAGTCAGGGCGGTGGATTTGGGCAAAACCCGCACACCCTCCGCGGTCGTCAGCTGTACTACTCGGGAGCGATCGGGACCGACGCCCGCATGGACAGCGTCATCTTGGATCAGGTGGTGGCCTTCGATGCAGCTCATCACATTTCCCACCCGGCAGCCGAGACGGAGCCACCGCCCTCGCGGATCGAAAAAGCGCTCATCGGCCTGCTCGCGGACGGGCCAGCCTGGATCGGGCAGGTGCAGATCGAGCCGCTTCCCGAGGGCCGCTTCCGGCTGCGCCACATCGCCGACGCCAACGCACCGCTGGAGTCTCTGTGCCTGCATGAACATCCGAGCGCCGCGCGGGAAATCGCGCGCTCGACCGGCGAGGGAGCTTTTCGCCCCCTGCATTCAGCAGCCGATTTGAACACGGGCTGGAGATTGGAGATCGGCTCTATCGCCGAGCTGCGGCTGGCGCTGGATTTCCTCTACCCGGCCGCGGTCGGTTGCTGGATCGCGCAGCGAGAGGAGGGCTTGCAGGGCACACCCCTGCGCACGTTTCTCGGGCGGCAGACAGGCATGTATCGATTTGCCAACACCATCCGCGATGATCAGGCGCTAGACCTCGTGTGCCAGCAGTGCGCGAAGGGGTGCCTGCGACGCATCCTTTGGCCGCTGGCCGCCGACCAACCGCTCACCGGACCCGCCGCCAACCGGGCTGAGACTGGAGCAGGCACGCTGCCTGGCATCGATTCCCGACGCGCCATCCCTCTGCTCTGCATCGAACCCTGCCCCCTGATCCCGGGAGCCGCGCGCAAGATCGCCCGCGCCAACGCCGAGACCCCTCCGGCTTGATCCGCGATTTCTCTTCTAACAAATCGAGCGGCCATCCGTTCTGGTCCTGAATCTTCGATGGCATCCTCCCCTGGCTCCAGCTCTACCGCCGATCTGGTGCGCCAGGCCCTTCAGGACTATGAAAGCATCCTCATCGGCTATACCGCCAACCTCCTCGGCGGCGATGTGGAGCGCGCCCGTGACGTGGTGCAGGACGCCTTTCTCAAACTCTGCCAAGCCGATCCCGATCGCGTCCGCCACGGCCTGCGCTCCTGGCTTTTCACCGTCTGCCGCAACCGCGCCTTCGATGTCCTGCGGAAAGATCAACGGCTGGACTTTGCCGATTGGCAGGACCTTGATCGCCAAGATGAGTCCAGCCTCCACCCCGCCGATCAAGCCGATAGCACCCATCTCAGCGAACTCGCCTGGGCCTTGGTGGAGCAGCTCAGCCCCAATCAGCAGGAGGTCATTCGGCTCAAATTTCAGCACGACCTGCCCTACCAAGAAATCGCCGAGATCACCGGCCTCAGCGTCGGCAATGTCGGCTTCCTCCTGCACACCGCGCTCAAAAAACTGCGCCAGCGTCTGCAACGCCAATTGAAACCCGCTCCCCCTCTCCCCGCGCCATGACTGCTCCCCGCGACCCCACCGACATCACCGCCCTCGTCCTCGACGAATTATCCGCCGAGGCAGCCGCCGCGCTGCGGCATCAGCTCGACGCCGATCCCGAGCTGGAGTCCATCCACCAGCAGACCACCGTCCTCGTCCACGCCATGCAGCAGGGCGCACCGACACCGAGCGACCTCCTCCATCCCGCCCAGCGTCAGCGCATCCTCCACTCGGCCGCACCCGCCCCACGCCGGGCGCTGCCCTCGGGCAAAACCACGCCCCCCGCCCTCCGCCCCGTCCGCAGTGCCTGGCCGCGCAGGCTCTCCCAGCTCGCCGCGCTCCTCACCGTGGGGGGCGTGTGCTTTTGGATCGGCCATTCTCAACTCGTTCGGCCCTCCGTCGCGACCAACCAAAAATCCCCCGCACTCGACGCCACCAACAGCGCAACCGCTTCTCCCAAACCTCCCCCAGCCACCGCCAATCGCCCAGCCTTGGCACAGACGGACCTCCCCCCTGCCCCCCCACCTCCGAGCGCAGCGCCACGCCCCGTCCAGACGGCCCCGCTCGCCACCGAGTCTCCCACTGATCTCGCCCTCACCGCCTCACCCGCCCGCACGCCAGAGGTCGCTGCGCGCCCGCCTACTGATCCACCTGCATTCAAGCTGCACACCCACCTCGCCGCGCATCCTTTCACCGACGCTGCCCGCGCGCCGAAGCTGGATCTCCCACTCGAACCCACCCGCATCCGCCCGCGGATCAAGCCACCCAGCGCCGACAACCTCATCGCCGCCAAACCTGCGCCCCGCTCCACAGATCCCGCTCCGCCCCCCGCCCCACGGCCACCTCTCTACATCCATGCTTGGCGGGCAGACACCGCCTCCTGCCCTTGGGATAGCGAACTGCGGCTCCTGCGCATCACCGTCCAGCTACCCGCCGACCAAGCCGCCGCCCTTGGGAACAGCACACAGTATCCCTTTGAGATCGACTTCGATCCCAACAACGTCCGTCGCTTTCGCCTCCTCGGTAGCAGCGACCAGCCCGCCCCCGAGTTGCGTCAGGCAGGCCGCCTCACCTATTGGTTCGAGTATTCACCCAATGGAGCGCTGCGGGATCGCGCGCTGCATCCTGGCCGCCGCGTCGCCTCCATCCGCATCCCGAACGTACGTTTCACCACCACACCGGTCGGCCCCTTTGATGACGGTCTCCTCACGGCCGAGGATCGCGGCATCGAATGGACCCAGGCGCGTTCCGATTTTCGCCTGGAAGCCGCACGTCTCGGCCTCGCGCTCCTCCTCCAGGGCAGCTCCAGCACTGGCAATCTGAATGCCGACCTCATCCTCAAAATCCTGCCTCCCGCCTCAGGTCCCCTCAAACCGGAGCGGGACCGACTGGCCAACGCCCTGCGCCAGCTCGCCACCCTGGTCGGCAGTCATTGAATTCTTCACCTCAGAATGCGTTTTGTTTTTGACAAAAG
>JAGRPD010000671.1 GCA_020439875.1 Verrucomicrobiales bacterium | reverse complement strand
TTGAGGACGTCTTTGCCACCGCGGCGTTCATCGCTCACTGTGGCGCTGCCTTCCACGCTGACGAGGGGTGTGACGTTGCCCAGACGGCGCAGGGTTTCAGCGGCCTTGGGCGTGATCATCTGGCCGTTGGTGAAGAGCTGGAAGTAGCAGTCGGGATGGCTGGCCAAAAAATCGTACAGCTCAGGATGCATGAAGGGCTCTCCGCCGAGCACGCCGAAGAAGGCATTGCCACGGCGTTTGGCGTCGTGCACGATTTTGTTGAGTTCGTCCAGCTTCAGAGCCTCGCGGGGTTTGTCCACATCCACCCAGCAGCCTTGGCAGCGCAGGTTGCAGCTATTGAGGATGGAGAGATAGAGGAAGGGGGGGAAGACCTCGCCGGTGGTGTCGAGCCGCTTCTTGAACTGCATCACGCTGCGGGCTCCTTTGTAACCGAAATTCCACCCGATCTTGGCCAAGCAGACCGGATCGACCGTGCGAACGATGCGAGAAGTGAGAGAAAAAATCATGAGGGCGAGAGAATTGAATACGCTTCAAACGTCGGCGTCTTCCGCTTCGTCGCCCGGGTGACCTTCCGCCGCCATGCGAGTGATGGTGGCATTGAGCAGGGAGATGTAACCTTGCACGTCGAGGCTTTCAGCTTCGGGCTGACCGCGCACGGCGTAGAGCCAGCCCACTTCATAGGGATCAGTCCGGACGATGCAGGCATCTTGTTGCAGGTAGGGATTGCCGGACTCGAAGGCTCCATCCATGACGCAGTAAACGTCCGACGCGGCTTTGAATCCCTCCACCCAACCGATCACCTGCCCCGGAGTCACCGCCTCTCCCAGGGCCGGTTTCCATCCACAATCCACCAGCTCTCCGAGCATGCGGGTGGCGAATTTGGTGAATCCGACCCGCCACAGGCCCTCCTCCCCCGCCACGGGAGCCATCCAGTAGTGAGAGCGGGAGTAGCGAAACCCCTCCGGCAGGCGGGCGGAAAAGCGGGCGTGTTTGAAGCGGGCGTAGGTCAAGGCCATGAAGCGGGCAGTCTTCCGCGCGCTGGAGAAAGTTTCAAGCGGTGAGCTTGATTCCGCCGCAGATCCGGCTTTGGTCGGCGGCCTCATGGAATTGATCAACAACACGCCTCACGTCCCCACTGCGGTGGGTCCTTACTCTCAAGCCGCGCGCTCGGGTCATCTGATGTTTTGCTCGGGCCAGATCCCGATCGATCCCGCCACCGGATCGATTGATGCGACCGATGTCGAGGGTCAGGCCAAACAGGTGCTGGCCAACATTCGGGCCCTGCTGGCGGGACATGGACGAGGCATGGAGCATGTGGTCAAAGCCACGGTGTTCCTGACGGACATGGCGGATTTTCCCAAATTCAATCCGCTTTACGCCGAGGCGTTTGGAGATCACAAACCGGCGCGCTCCACCATCGCGGTGGCAGCCCTGCCGCTGGGTGCCAAGATCGAGATTGAGGTCATCGTGGAGATGGCCTGAGTCTCGCGGATTCACTCCTTGAGCCGATAGCCACGGACGGATCCCTGGATCATCGCCAGATACGTGCGTTTCACGTCTTCGATGGTGGAAATGATCCAGGGAGACATGTGGTTGCGCCCGTTTTTGGTATAGACCAGACCATCTGCCAGGTAGATGCAGGAGTGGTAGGCGCTGCCAGTGGAATCATCCAAAAAGAACAGCACGTCCCCGTAGCGGAAGGGTGGCTCCACCGGCGTGTAATCTTCCAGCACATGCGCGGTGGCGAGACGTGAGTCCAGGTAGGAATCATGCGGCTCGTAGGCGAAGAAGTTCAGCGAGGTCCAGTGGCAATCCGGCATGATGCCCTTGGAGGCGAGTTCCGCCCGAGGATAGGTGTAGAGCAGACGACGTGGTAGCGGCGGCAGCAGGTGCACCAGATCCACCTGCACCTCCTCCCGGCGCTCCACCAGCGAGGCCAAAAACGGCTCGATGTCTTTGAGGCGATAGCCTTGACCGACGGTCCAATACTTTTTGAGGGCCTC
>JAGRPD010000670.1 GCA_020439875.1 Verrucomicrobiales bacterium | reverse complement strand
GCGCGGCGGAGCCAGTAAAGACACCCCTGGTTGAACACGCTCGGTGGATTGGTCGGGGTGTTATGCAAGTTGTGTTTTTGAGGCGGGCTTCCGCTCAGTGAGGTGAGCGGGTTTTTGCGGGTGGATTGGGTCGATCTTGGCCCATCGATCCGGCGTGGGCCGCGTGATGAAGCCGCTTTGGTGGGTGGGTGTATAGGAAAACGTGAGTTTTCTTTTGAGGTGCGAAGAGGATGTGATGTTCCCGTTGAGTAGTCGCATTTTGCAATCGTCGAGGTGAAAGCGTTCAAACCTACGGAGCGGCCTTGTTGGGAGGGCTGCGGGTTCTCAGTATGAGTTCTGGTAAAAAATGATGGGTGAAAAATGTCGAGAGGGCGGTCTTGTTTTTGGCTCATCCGGGAAGTTGGTGTGCACTTTTTGGAATGACGATCCGATGGGCTCCTGACGAACCACGTTTTGACAAACGCGGCTACGGGGTTGGCTGAATCTTCGTCTCAATCGTCGTCCAAATCTCCTGGGATCGATTGGGACGATGAGTGGGACGATGATGATTGAAGCGCGGGTGCGGTAGCTGCCGACGTGAGTGGTCCCGACCTGACTTGGAAGATTCTGCAGCAACTTGCCGGATGAAGCATCAATCTTTGCCCAGGGAATGGCGGCGTTTGCGGTCGAGTTCGGTGCGCAGGCTTTCCAGCACGGAGGTGTATTCGGGGTTTTGAGCGAGGTTGGTGAATTCTCCCGGATCGCTGTCGTGATTGTAGAGTTCCTCGCCGGCCTGACCCCAGATGCTGTAACGCCACGGACCACGGCGGATGGACTCGCCCTTCTGATGGGTGACGGTGTAGGCGGTGTGCTCCCAGTCGCTGCGCTCAGGATTCTCCAACAGGGGGCGCAGGGAGATGCCTTGCAGGGTGGCGGGGGCTTCGGCGGCGAGTCCGCACAGATCCACCACAGTGGGATAGAGGTCCACGGTTTCGACGATGCCGCGAGCGGTCTTGCCGGCACTGCCTTTCATTTCAGGAGCGGAGATGATGAGGGGCACGCGGGTGCTGTCCTCCCAGAGGCTGAGTTTTTGCCAGCAGTGGTGCTGGCCGAGATTCCAGCCGTGATCGGAGAGGAAAATGACGATGGTGTCTTTGCGCAGATCCAGGCGATCCAGGGCATCCAGCAGGCGACCGACTTGCTCGTCCATGAAGGTGACGCAAGCAAAGTAGGCGGCGAGGGCGTTGCGTTGGTTGGCTTCATCCATGTGGTAGCGTTTGGCATTGTCCATCAACCGAGCGGGAGGCGGGATGTCATCGAGATCGCCTTCGGGCACCTCGGGCAGTGGCATGGCGGCTGCGTCGTAGAGGTCGAAACAATGTTGAGGAGCGATCAGCGGGACGTGGGGGCGGACGAGGCCGACGGCGAGGAAAAACGGGCCGTCGGGTTTGGATTTGGTGCGGTTGGATTGCTCGGGCGGCGTGCCGGCGCGGTTTTCGAGGATGGCGATGGCTTGAGTGGTGGCCATGACATCGGTCTGAGTGCTGACGCGGTCTTCAGGGATGCGCATGGCGGCGAAATTGGAGCCGAAGTGGGCTCGGTTTGGGGTGTAGAGTTCGAGGGTGCCGGGGGAGTAGAGTTCCGGTCCGATGACGTTCCAGGTCCAGTCCCAGCAATCGGGATCATCACCGCCTGGCTCGCCGGCCTCGATGCCACCGGGCACGCCCATGTG
>JAGRPD010000669.1 GCA_020439875.1 Verrucomicrobiales bacterium | reverse complement strand
ACAAAGGCACCCACATGAGCCGCTTTGTGCAGGTACTCCATGCCCACGGCCAGGAGCTGACCGTCGCCAATGCCGCCGCCATCCCTCGCGAACTGCTCGATCGGTTGCACGCGGAAAAAGCTCACTTGGAGTTGACCTTCCCCTACTTCCGCTCCAAACCCGCCCCCGTCACCCACACCCGAGGCCTACTCGACTACCAAGTCACCTTCGCCATCGACGCCACCCGCCAGCAGCAGGACTTCCAAGTCACCGTCGCCGTCCCCGTCACCACCCTCTGCCCCTGCTCCAAAGCCATCAGCCTCCGCGGAGCCCACAATCAGCGCGGCATCGTCACCCTCGCCGTCCGCTTCACCACCCCCGTCTGGATCGAAGACCTCATCGAACTCATCGAACGCAGCGCCTCCAGCCCCCTTTACTCCATCCTCAAGCGGCCCGATGAAAAATTCGTCACCGAAGCCGCTTACGACAACCCCGTCTTCGTCGAAGACCTCGTGCGCAACGTCGCCGTCCAAGCCAATCAACACGCCCAAATCACCTGGTATCGCGTGGAGGCCGAAAACTTCGAGTCCATCCACAACCATAACGCCTGGGCCATGATCGAAAAACAGAAGGCCTAATTCATACAAATCCGATAGAGAATCGGAAATTCGCGCTTGCCAGCGCCTCATTTCGATCCATCTTCCCCCCATTCGATCCGCCCCCTCTATGTCTCAGTCCAAAAACGAAGCCATCAAACTCGCCTCTGCCGGCCTCCGCGGCCCCATCGCTGAAGAATTCGCCGATGCCTCCCGCACCCACCTCGAAGAAGAGGCCAACATCCTCCTCAAATTTCACGGCTCTTACCAGCAGGATGATCGCGACCTCCGCCGCGAGCGCGCCAAGCTCAAACAAGACAAAGCCTGGAGCTTCATGATCCGCTCCAAAATGCCCGGCGGACGCATCACCGCCAAGCAGTGGCTCATTCACGACGACCTGTGTGAAAAAGCCATGGGCAACCTCCGCCTCACCAACCGCCAGGGCATCCAGCTCCACGGCGTGCTCAAAGGCGGGCTCAAAGAAGTCATCCACAACGTCTGCCACAGCGGCCTCACCACCATGGGAGCCTGCGGGGACGTCGTCCGCAACACCATGGGACCCGCCGCCCCCATCAAGGACGCCGCCCACCTCGACGCTCAAACTTTGACGGAGGAAATCAGCCAGCGCTTCCTCTGGCGCTCCAGCGCCTACGCCGACATCTGGCTCGACGGGGAAAAAATCACCCCCAACTGGGCCGCCGCACCTGAAGTCGATCCCGCTGTTCGGGAAAAAACCGCCGTGCCTGGCGCAGACGATCCCATTTACGGCCAGGTCTATCTGCCGCGGAAATTCAAAATGGCCGTCGCCATCGCCCCCCGCAACGATGTCGATGTCTTCGCCAACGACCTCGGTATGGTGCCTCATTTGGTCGATGGCGCGGTGGAAGGATACAGCCTCTTCGTCGGCGGCGGCTTCGGCATGAATCACGGCAACCAAGCCACTCGCCCCTTCCTGGCCCAACCCCTGTTTTACATCAAGCGCCCCCACGTCGTGGATGCCGCCGAAGCCATCGTCTCCACCCAGCGAGATTTTGGCAACCGCGAGGAACGCAAAAACGCCCGCCT
>JAGRPD010000668.1 GCA_020439875.1 Verrucomicrobiales bacterium | reverse complement strand
GGCTGCGCGGACGCGTGTTTGGCATCGTCGGTTGCGGCCGCATCGGCACCGCAGCCGCCCTGCGCGCCAAAGCCTTTGGATTCGACGTCGTGTTTTATGATCCCTACCTCCCCGACGGCGTGGAAAAGGCGCTCGGCATCCGCCGCGCACGCAGCCTCGGCGAACTGCTTCAGCAGTGCTTCATCCTCAGCCTGCATTGCCCGCTCACCGACGAAACGCGCGGCATGATCGGCGCGGCGGAGATCGCGCAAATGCCAACCGGTTCCATCCTCGTCAACACCGCCCGCGGCGGCATCCTCGACACCGCCGCCGCCATCGACGCCCTCGCCACCGGCCATCTCGCCGGAGCCGGGATCGACGTCCTGGAAAAGGAGCCGCCGCCGGAAGACTCCCCCGTCATCACCGCCTGGAAAAATCCCAATCACCCGGCGCACGACCGCCTCCTGCTCAATCCCCACTCCGCTTTTCACTGCGAAGAGGGTGCCGAAGAATTCCGCACCAAGGGAGCCCAAGAAGTCCTCCGCGCGCTTCGTGGAGAAGCTCTTCGGAACGTGGTGAATTGACCGCCGCCTCCCTCTCGTCGTCCCAGTCATCGTCCCCATTGTTGAGAGTTCAAACGTGATTGATTCGGCGCGCCATCAACTCAACAGCAGCATCGCCGCCTTTCAAATAGAAGGCATCGCGGCCTGCGGCAGACGCGCAGCGCAGCAGCCGGTCACCTCACGCGCAACCGCATAGATGGTTCCCCCCCGCACATCTTCCATCTTCGCCGCCCACTCCAGATGCAGATACCTTCCATCGGCGTGCAGGTAGCGATTGGTGAATTGCACCACAGGCCTACCATTTCCCAGGGTTTCCATCGCACCCGCAGTGGCCTGCAGGTCCTCAGGGTGCACAAAGTCCACAAAGGGACGGCTCAGCAGTTCTGCCGTGGAATGCCCCAGCACCCGCGTGAAATTGGCGTTGACCCGTTTGAAATAGCCGTCCAGACCCGCAATGCAAAAGAGGTCGAGCGACAGTTCAAAAAAGCGCACCAACTCCCTCTCCGCACGGCGCAGATCGGAATCCAAATAGCGCGTGATGGCGGAGGCGACTTCACTGCCGTTGCGTGGCCTTCGCGTCTTGTCCGGAGCCAGGCACGACTTGGCCAGATCAATGACTTCACGTTCGGCCGCACAAGCTTCCAATCGCTCAAGAGCTGGGCCAACATTTCCACTCATGGCCTCTTCCAATTTGCTGCCCTGAGTTCCCGAATAGGGATCGGCTCCTGTAAGAATGTGGCACAGAATGGCACCGAGACTGAAAACATCCGCACGCTCGTCCACAGTCGTTTCGCCTCGGGCCTGCTCCGGTGCCACGTAGGCAGGCGTTCCCACGACCGAATCCAACGGATCGTCATCGCAACCACCCCCCTCTCCTTGGGGCAGCCCAATCGGCGCACTGGACCATTCGGGATCGTAGCCTGACTCGTCACGCAAGGATTTGGCCAAACCCCAGTCCATGATCTTCACCGCACCGAAACATCCAACGATGATGTTCGAAGGTTTGAGATCCCGGTGAATGATGCCTTGGGAATGGGCAAAGGCCACTCCATCGGCAATTTTTTCGAACACCCGCAGCAAGGACAACTGATGCGAGAGATTCTCCATGCCCCCCGCCAGCAGGCATCGAAGCGTCACCCCCTCCACCAATCTCATGACAAAGAACGGGCGTCCGTCCGCGCACTTGCCCACGCCGTGCACCGAAATGATCGAGGGATGCTCCAAACGTCCGTTGATGTAGGCTTCGTTGAAAAACTGCTTGGTCAGCTCGCTGCTCGAAACAAAATGCCTGTGCAGAAACTTGATCGCCACATGGCGTCTCAGTTGGCTGTCCCACGCCCTGGCCACCACTCCCATACCTCCCCGGCCAATCACTTCCACAACTCTGAATGGCCCGACATATTCGGGCAAATCTCCAATTTCTTCGTCCGCCCTCACCGCATCGCGGTCGGGCAGACGGGTTTCAAACTTGTCGGGAGGCGGCGGCTCGCAGGTTCTGATCCCGTAGCTTACCGTGACCTCACCGTCATCCGGCGATTCAGCGGCAGGAGATCGATCATCTGAGGGTCTCCTTGAGCGAACGTCGGCCGTGGAAGAGGTATCCATGACGAGCGAAGCGGTTGGTGGTTTTCATCGGCGATTCAATATTCAAAAAATGTCTCGGCGGCGAGTTTGCTGGGCTTGATCAGGTAGGTTCAACTCTTGGCACCAAGACACGGATCCGCCTAAAAACCAGCATTTTCTTCAATGCATCCGTTTTTCCTTATTATTTCTCTTACAAGCATAGCCCATTACAAGGCCTACAACAGACCTCTCACCATTCCGTTCAAAACGAACCTCAGCTCATCCGCCTGTTCGAGACAATGACCAACCCGCCGAACCCGGCATCCGTGTCCACAGGCAGCCCTGTCACCCTTTGGCATCTGAGCGTTGAGGGTTTTGAAGGGACTTCGATTCTCTTCCCCATCGTTCAAGATTCGGACGTGGGCGATTCGGCTCGGAATCGCTTCAGCAGCGGCACAAACGCGGGCACTCGCTTGGCGTAGGCGGCGTAACCGGGATAGCAATCCCGCAGCATGGATTCTTCATGCCGCGCCTTGAAGCGAAGAAACACAGCCAGCACGGTGGCCAGAATCGCCGCCGCCACACTGCTCCAGAACAACGCCCAGCCGAAACCCATCGCCATCACCGCCGAATACAGGGGATGGCGCAGGCGGCTGTAGATGCCGTGCGTCACCAGTTCCCCGGATTCGACCGGCGTGGGCCTCGTGGTTCGGTTTTTACCCAGATCACGCACGCCGGTCACACCCACCCA
>JAGRPD010000093.1 GCA_020439875.1 Verrucomicrobiales bacterium | reverse complement strand
CTGTGTATCTGCGTCATAGTTGACCCAGCAGCTCAGAATTCGAAGCCGCCCTGCCGCGCAACTTTTGCCACCGCAAGCCGTTCACTCCGGTCATGCGTTCCCCCCTCCTGATCCTGGTCGTCGGCCTGTTCCCCATGGCCCTGCCCCTGCCGGCTCAGCAGCCCTCGAAACCCACCGACACCGCGTTGGAGCGCCGGCAGTGGACGATCGAGGGAACGGCACGCGAAGCCTTGGTGCACGTCCCAAGCACCGCGACCACCCAACCCTCACCACTGATCTTCGGCTTCCACGGCCACGGCGGCAGCATGGGCAATGCCGCACGCAGCTACCACCTGCACACCCTCTGGCCTGAGGCGATCGTGGTTTATCCGCAGGGCCTCAACACACCCGGACGCCTGACCGATCCCGACGGCAAAAAGCCAGGTTGGCTCAGCGATCCAAGCGATCCCAACAACCGCGATCTAAAACTCTTTGACGCCATGCTGGCCTCCCTGAAGGCCGAGTACCAAATCGACGACCGCCGCATCTATTCCACCGGCCACTCCAACGGAGGCGGCTTCACCTACCTGCTCTGGGCCGCGCGTCCCGAGGTCTTTGCCGCCATGGCTCCGTCTGCCTCCGCCGCCAGCCGTTCCCTACCCCTCTTGAAACCCAAGCCCGTGCTGCACATCGCTGGCGAAGCCGATCCCCTGGTGAAGTTCGCCTGGCAAAAAGCCACCATCGACCAGCTCATCCAGCTGAATCAGTGCGCCGACAGCACGGCCTGGGAGCTGGACGCCAATCTCAGCTACTACCCTTCCGCCATCGGCTGCCCCGTCGTGACCGCCATTCATCCCGGCACGCACAAGTACCCCTCTCAGGCACCGGAGGTCATCGTCAAGTTCTTCAAAAGCCAAGCCCGTCCGGAGAAATAACGGCTAATGCACCTCCCCACCCACCTCCTTTCCGGCTGGTGCGCCGCGAATGCATTGCCCGAACCCCAAGCTCCACGAGACCGACTGCTGATCACGCTGGCGGCGGTGCCTTCATCAACGTGCTGGGCGGCAAAAAGCCCCCCCCGCGAACCAACAAGGGCCAGCGTAATGAGGGCGACTCGCCCTCATGGGGCGGGAGATGGCACGCCGAAAGCAATCCAGGCGGCTCGTTCCAGCGAAGCGACTGCACACATCCTCGCGAAACATTCTGTAGCCACCCACCAATCAAATGCATAGCATTCAGTTAACACCATGAAACTGTTGCACTCGGCCACTCTCCTCCTTGCACTGACTGCCCTTGCATGTCACTCACCCGATCAAGGCCACGGGTTGCCTTTTTCTGAAGCCGCTTATGCAAAAGGGAAGTCGGATGCTCAAGCAGAATTGAAAAAAGGCCACCTCGCCTTGGAGTCATTCGGTTATCCAGCCAGTTGGAGTGACTTGTATCAGGAGATGTTAAAAGAGCGATACGACATTGAAGATCGCAGGGTGGCGGGTTGCGTGATCGATGGACACATCTTGGGACACGCGAACGGATTCAATGAGGTGATGGAAGCGGAGATCCACCGACGCTACGGGAAAGACGTGTTCGAGAAAGTGAGCGCCGAAGCCCAAGAGACCTACAAAAAGCAACACCCCGAAGAAGAAGCGGGTGGCTTCTTTTGAGGCCTGCTTGACGCAAGTCTTTGCAGCAAGCCACCCGTCCATGATTCGAGGTGGTTCGTCTGCACGAGACCTGTGTTGCTGCAACATGGTTGGCATCGTCGGTTTTCGGCCCCGCCCTGAACTCGCCCACTTCCCGATGCCTTTTCGCTTTTCAGAGACCGCTTTCCGGTTTCCAGTCCCTCCCCTTCCTACAGCATCCCCTTTTGCCCATGTCCTCCATCCCCAACGTCCTCGCCGAACGCTACGCTTCTCCCGCTATGACCGCGATTTGGTCGGCCGAAGGCAAAGTCCGCCTGGAGCGTCAGTATTGGGTGGCGGTGCTAAAGGCCCAAAAAGACCTTGGTCAGGCGGTGCCGGAAGGCGTCATCGAGGCCTACGAGGCGGTCATCGACCAAATCGACGTCGGCTCCATCATGCGCCGCGAGCGGGTCACGCGACACGATGTCAAAGCGCGGATTGAGGAGTTTTGCGACCTCGCCGGTCATGAGCACATCCACAAAGGCATGACCAGCCGTGATTTGACGGAGAACGTCGAGCAACTGCAGGTCTTCCGCTCGCTGCTCGTGATTCGGGACAAGTCCGTCGCCGCACTGCACGCCTTTGCCCAGCGCGCCAGCGCCACGGCGGCTCTGCCCCTGACGGCTCGCACGCACAACGTCGCCGCCCAGCCCACCACCTTTGGCAAACGCCTCGCTATGTTTGGCGAGGAGATGCTGCACGCTTACCTCGCTCTGGATCACCTCATCGCCACCTACCCAGCGCGCGGCCTCAAAGGCGCGGTGGGCACCCGGCTGGATCAGATCAGCCTCTTCAATGGCGATGCCGACCGCGCCCGCGAGCTGGAGCAGCGGGTGCTGACCTACCTCAGCCTGCCCACGGCGTTTGATTCAGTCGGCCAGGTCTATCCGCGCAGCCTCGATCTGCGCACCGTGTCCGCACTCTGCGATCTCGCTTCCGGCCCGTCCAGCTTTGCCCGCACGCTGCGCCTGATGGCGGGGCATGAACTGGCCAGCGAAGGCTTCGCCAAAGGCCAAGTCGGCTCCTCCGCCATGCCGCACAAGATGAACAGCCGCTCCTGCGAGCGCATCAACGGCTTTCACACCATCCTCAAGGGGCACCTGGCCATGGCCGCCGGACTCGCTGGCGATCAGTGGAATGAGGGCGATGTCTCCTGCTCCGTCGTCCGCCGCGTCATGCTGCCAGACGCCTTCCTCGCCATGGACGGTCTGCTGGAGACGCTGCTCACCGTGCTGCAGCAGTTGGACGTGTTCGAAGCCGTCATCGAGCAGGAGCTGCAGCGCTACCTGCCCTTCCTCCTCACCACCACCGTTCTCATGGAGGCCGTCAAAAAAGGAGCCGGACGCGAAGCCGCGCACGAGGCCATCAAGGAACATGCGGTGGCCACGGTAAATGACCTCCGCCAGGGCAGCATCAGCCGCAACGATCTGTTCGATCGCCTCGCGGCGGATGGCCGGCTCGGCCTGGATGCAGCGGCCCTCGACCACCTGCGGGAAACCGGCCGCGCCCTCACCGGCGACGCCGTGACCCAGGTGCAGACCTTTGCTCAACGCATCGGCGAGATCGCCGCCGCCCACCCCGAGGCCGCCGCGTACCGCCCCGGTGCCATCCTCTGAGCTGCGGCGTCACCTTCTCGCTGATCCCCTGCGCCTGCGACGGGGGGGCAGGTTTTTTTGCTGACATTCGGCCTCATTCGTCGTTTCTTAGAGCGTGGAGTTGCCCCGGAGGTCTCTCCCCACCCTCAAACCCATAGAACCATGCTTATGAACCGATTCGGATTCATTGCCTGTCTCTTTGCCCTGCTCTCTCTCACCGGATCTCTGGTGAAAGCAGCGGACGGAGAGACGACCTACATCGCTCAAATGACCGGCGTCACCTGAGGCGGCTGCAAAGCACACGTCCGTGAGGCGTTCAGCAGTCTGGAAGGTGTCACCTCCATCGAAATCGCCGTCGGAGACAAACCTGGCACCCAGAAGGTGACCGTGGTTTCCAGCTCCACCGGCATCACCAAACAACAAGCCGTCCAATCTCTTGGAGACTACGCCACCCGTTACGTCGTGGTGGATTGGAACAAGAAGTAAGACCCTGCGGGGCAGCTGGACGGCCCCCCTTCCTCGGACTGGCCGTCCCAAACCTCGCAAATCCCCCTAACCTCGCCGAGAGACCTCCTCCGAAGCCTCCTTTTGGGGCTGGGCCGCTTCCTGTGGTCCAGCCCCTTTTTTCCCCTCTCAGCCTGGATTTGCTCTTCCCAACTTTCCGGTGTTGAATAGCGGACGCCGCCGCGCCACGCCGATGCCAAATCGGCCGCTCTGACTCATGGACTTCAAAGACCTGCTCTACCTCGCCGCCCTCATCGCATTTTCCATGGGGTGCCGCACCTTTGCCAACCGTTTCATCCAGAAGCTGGGCTGGCTGAGCCTGTTGGGGGCCTCCTACTTTGCCGGTTGGCGGTTGACGGGCAGTCATGCGGGTGGCGTGGGCGCGGTGTTGGTGTGGTTTCTGCTGCCATGGCTGGAGATCATTGGCCGCATCCGGCACATGCGGTTCCCCTTGCAAAATTCCGTGAGCCACCGCTTCCCTCCCTCACGCGACGATTTTCCAGATCTCGAGGCGCTGACGGCAGAGATCGAGGAGGAAGGCTTCGAAGAGGCAGAGGACACCGGTTGGAAGTGGCAGGAAACGGATCATTTCATGCGATTGCTGTACGATCCCGAGCGGCGGCTGCAGGCCACCATTGCTCTGGCACGGCAGGGTCCCATGGCCTTTTCCTACGTCTCCCTGACCTCTCGCCTGCCGGATGGAGAAAGTCTCATCACCACGAGTTACCCGTTTTCACCCACGATGCGGCTCGCTCCAGGCCAACGCATGAACCGCATGCCGCAGGCGGATTCGTTTGAGGACTTGCTGGACGGTCACTTGCTGTTTCTGGAGGCGCAATCTTTGACCGCCGAGGACACGGTCGAGCAGGATCTCGAAACACTGCCCACCATCCTCGAAGAGGACATGACGCGGCAAATTCGGCACAATCTCTCCACGGGCCTGATCGAGCAGACCAGCGAAGAAGAATTCCGCTACTCGTG
The DNA here is from genome assembly GCA_020439875.1 of Verrucomicrobiales bacterium. Classification (GTDB taxonomy): domain Bacteria; phylum Verrucomicrobiota; class Verrucomicrobiia; order Verrucomicrobiales; family Verrucomicrobiaceae; genus JAGRPD01. The sequence continues at coordinate 7,706 of JAGRPD010000093.1, read as the reverse complement.
GCGCGGGTGTTTTTTCCTCTGGATCGAGGTCGTCAAGGACATGCTGCGCGTCTGAGCCCCGCGCAGCCGTCGATCAATAGACGCCTTCGACGATCTTGTTCTCCATCGCACCGAACGGACGGACCTCCGCCACACCATCCCACGCGTAGGGACCCCGCGGGCGGCGACGCAGCGCCTCGTCGCGCTCCAAGAAGCGCGGCATGAAGAATTCTTTGGTCAGTGTGGTCAGCTCCACACGGCCCCAGGCATCGTAATCCACGGTCTGATCCGTCTGTTCGGGATTCACCACCCGCAGCACGGCCCGAGGCTGCGGCGCGTAGTAAGAGATGGAATACTGATCCTCTTTTTCCAGAGGGACACTGGCCGCCAAGCCCATCAAGGTATTGCCGTAAGTCGGGTAAAACCCGATGCGACCTTCCAGCACCTCCTCGACGATGAAGCGGGTGTATTGCGGAGCCATCGTGGTGCCGCCGCAGAAAACGCCACGGATGCCGTGATCGTAGAGATCAATGTGCTCTGCGATGGCCTCCAGCAGCTTCGGCGTGGTGAAGACTCCGGAAATCTTGCGATGCTTCAGCAGCGTGACCGCCTGATCCACCACGTGATCCATGTAGGCGCGGGCCACGTCGAACTGCTTGTTCGCGATGACTTTTTTCACGAAGCGCGGATCGAGATCCACGAAGTAGCAGGGGCTGCCACGGAAGTTCGCCAAATGCTCCACAGCCAGTCGCAAACGGCGTGGTCCCGTCGGCCCCACCATGATCCACGGCACACCCGGTGGGAAATGCTCGTCGCTGAGCTTCGCACTGAACTCCTCGTAGTCCCGCTTGTAGTCCTCCCAGCCGATGCGTTGCTTGGGCATGCCGGTGGTGCCGCCCGTTTCGAAGATGTTGTAAGGCCGTCCATTGAAAGCGGCAGGCACCCAGACACTCGGTTGCAAGTCCCGCAGCCACTCATCTTGAAAATGGGGAAACTGCGTCACGATGTCTTCGTAGCTCTGGATGCGCCCACGGGGATCGAAATTCTTCCCGGCCCACTCCAGCCAAAACGGGCAACCCGTCTCCGGCGAAAAGTGCCAGTCGATGATTTCACGCACGTGTTGATCCAGTTGGGCCTTGGCTTCGTCAGCAGTCATGATGGGGAGGAGAGGATAAAAGAGAGCACAGCTTCCCGCAAGCAATGCAGGAAGTCGAATACGAACGCGCCGAGCAGCGCTCTTTTTCCAACAAACCGCGCCATCGCAGCTCAGACCTCGCCCGTCGCTGCATCCATGACCCCGCCCCCCGCCGGCACCGGCACCTCCGCCCCAGAGCGTAGCGTCAGCCCGTGCATCTCGGCGCGGACCCAGATGACCGCCCCACGCAGCAGCAGCCTGAACATGGCCTTCATATCCGGCACAAAACCCCGCTCGATCAGCAGCACCGACTCCGCGTTTTTCCTCCCGTAGCAACCGGCTGCGTGACGTTTGTTTCCCAAATGCGCCAGCCGACGGTTGTAAAAACTCATGAACCGCGCAAACACCGCACCCGCCGGGCCAAAGTACGGCATGCGAAACCACTCCGTCTCCGGCTCATCATAAACCAACCGCACCGGACCAATAAAATAGCAGGCCAGATCCATCAAAAAGGCCGCCTGCATCAACTCCGCATCCCCGACATAAGCGTACTTGTGCTCATAGAGCGCCGCAAACCAGCGCTGGTAGCTTTCGGCAAACTGCCGATTCAAATCCGCCAAAGCCGCCCCGCAAGCCGGTGCCTCCCCCAGATGCGCCCCCAACAACCGCCGCGCCGCCTGCACCGTGTGCGAGCAATAGTCCAAACCCTGGCTGTACAGCGGATCCATGAATCCCGCCGCATCACCAATGCACATCCACCCATCCCCGCAGAGCTGCTCGGTCCGATAGGGCAAATGCCCGTAGGCCCGCATGTCCGTCCCCACCCCCTCCGCCTCAGCAAACATCCATCGCCCCACCGGCGTCTGGCGCGCGTGCTTCAGCAGCCTCTCAAAAATCGTCCCCCCCTTCGCCGGCTCGAAGTAACGCGGATCATACGTCAGACCAAAACTCACCTCCCCACCACGCAGCGGAATGATCCAGCACCACCAACCGCGCCCCGTGAGGTGATTGGTGGCAGTATCCCGCGCCGTCCTGACCCGCCGCGCGATGTCTGGGTGGGCCACTTCAAACTCCGGTCCATCCAAATCCCGCACCCCACGGAAGCGCCCCCACATCGACTTCGTCGGATGGCTGTCCACCAGCCTCCAGTGTCCCAGTTTGCGCGCCAGCATCGCCGCTTTTCCCGTCGCATCCACCACCCACCGCGCCGTCAGCGTGCGGCTCTCCCCGCCCTGCTCCACCGTCACCTTTTGCAGACCACCCTCTTCCAGCTCAACCCCTTTCACCACCGCCGGACGCAGCAGCTCACACCCCGCATCCACTGCCCCAGCCAACAAGTGCTCATCCAAAACGGAACGATCCAGCTGATACGTCGTCAGCCGAGACTGATACAACGCGCCGATCTCTCCACACTCTTCCAGCTGGCAGTCCGGTCCATCATCAAACCAAAGTCGCAATCCCTGCTTCACCAAATGCTCCCGATTCAAATGGTGCGAGATCCGCAGCACCCGCGTCATGAACGCCGCCGCCACCTCCGAGGTCGATTCACCCACCTTGCGATCAAACGCCTCAGCTCGTTCCACCACCAAAATCCGCGCCTCCGGATGATCGCGACGCAGCAGGCAGCCCAGTGAAGCTCCAGAGAAAGCTCCGCCCAGGATGATCACGTGATAATCGGGATGTTGCATGATCTAGACAAGGATTCGACCAATCTCCGGCGGAATCAACCTTCGATCGCCCGCAAAGGTTGAACACTCTCCGCCGCCCCGGCGTCTCTCCTTCAGCGCGGTCGCGAAGCAAATTTCACGAACCCTCCAACGATCCCTCAAGAGACTCATCCTCAACCGATTATGCTTATTATTAAGCTTTGTTTATCGAAATCCATGTGGACCAAATCTCTGGAGACTGGTAGTCTCGCCATCCGTGGGAACAAACCCCGTTCCTCCCGCGCCCCGAATTCCATTTCCCAAGAATGAGACCCTCTCGTGACGCCCAACTCCCCGTGCGCTGGATTTTCCTCAGCCTCTTCGCCCTGTGCCCAGCCGTCTTTGCTCAGTCCGGCCCTGGATTTGCCACGAGCGCGACCGGCGGCACCGCCTCACTCAGCGCCCTTTCCATGAAGCAAAACGGAGCGGCAACCACGCCCTCCGGCATGCCGCGCGTCTTTGCCCCCACGCTGCCGCGCACCACCTACACCCGCTACCCGTGGAAGACCGATATTGTGGCCACCGTCTTTTGGATCGGAGAGCAACCCACCGCCAACAACCCCACACCCAATCACAAAAGCTCCTGGGATGTAAACTGGGAGCGCAACTACGGCGGCTACGACGATCCTGATCCCGCCAACCGCGACCGCGACTTCACCCCCAAAGGCTTCACCCCCGGCCTCAACCCTTTTTACATCGCCCTCCCCTACAACGACTGCCTCAGCTACCGTTCGCACAAAGCCGAGGCCGAACGCGTCATCCCCTGGTTCAAACAGAGCTTCGTCAAACCGGGCCGCTCCGTCCTGCGCGGCACCTGGGTCGCCATTCGCTTTGGCAACCAAGTCTGCTACGCCCAATGGGAAGACTGCGGCCCCTTCGTCACCGACGATTGGGAGTACGTCTTTGGCAACTCCCGCCCCAAAAACACCGCCAACGCCGGCGCTGGCATCGACATCTCACCCGCCGTTCGCGACTACCTCGGTATGCCCAGTGGAGCCAAGGTGGATTGGCGCTTCGTGGATGTGAACGAGATCCCCGATGGACCCTGGAAAAACCTGGGCAACAACAACCACTTCGTCCGCATCGCCGAACTGCGCGCCAAACGCGACCAAGCCTCCGCCCAGACCCATCTGGACGAACTGCGCCGCCTCCGCGATCAGTACTTCCGCTCAGGCAGCCAGTAATTCAAGAGCGTCGTTGCTGCAGCTGCATCGGGGATCAGCCACGACAAAGAGGCTTCCCTTCGCCCGTGCCACGTGGAGCGCGGAGACCTTATCGAAGGCGGATCCAATGACGCTTACTCGATTTCCACCCAACTTCAGCGTCCCCACCTCTTCGCAAAATCAAGCATTGGAGACTGTGTTGCTGCAAACTTATCCCAATACCAACCACGTCTCAAGTCACACATCCATGACTCAGGCGTTGCAGGGAACAGATGGTAAGCCTGCCCGCCGAAGCTTCATGCGAAGGCTGGGTGGTTGCCTATCAACACCCATGCATGCACCTGCCAGCCCGTACGCACGCATGCGTCGGCCAGGGGCCGGAGAAAAAACATGGGAACTTTCTCATCGTAAAAAATCATCTGCCGCCAGTTTCCCCGAGCCATGACGTGATAAAACGCACCGGCAGACTCAATTCGAAGGCACCTAGCCATGCGGATTTCCCGGCTTTTGGTGGGATCCTGTCAAGTTGTCGCACCCTGACGTCATTTCCGGACGGGGCGATAAATGACGGATACCTGCGGCTGGCGGTCGGGCGGAGCGCGACCGGAGGGAGCCTGACTTGCGAGGCGAGCCAGACAGCGCCGACGGCACGGTTGACGTCCCCGAGCCGAGCGGGGGGGGAACGTTGGGTGCAGCGTCATGGTATGCCCGCCCGGAGATGCTCCGCCCGGATCACCGGAGACGGTCGATTGCACGGGAACCGTCCGAACCACCGGGAGACTCCAAGGCATACCTGCCGAGCTCACCCACGCCCGGGGGCTGGCCATCACGCGCCGAATCGGGAGTCGGGGCGCGCATTACAACCACCCAGACAAGGTTACTGGAACACCATCAGGCACCGACCGAATCGCATTAAATATGTTGGCCCACTTGTTCATCGCCTCCTCAGCTTCCACAGGGACGAGGTTTTGAACGATGTAGTCGCCGCCAAGAATGAAGGGTTGCTTCGGCAGAAGCCGCTCGCATGGATCCAACGGACGATTTAGCGACTGCCATTCGTGAGCCAACGGCCATCCAGTATCCTCTGAGTAATTTAGGAGGAGACGATCCGCCCATTCCTCCAACGAACTTGCGTAGTGATCCACTTCGCCAGTCTCAGGGTCAAATTTGACGATCTCCCACGCTGAGGCGGCAAATTGACCGCCGAACAGGTCGTGAGCGAAACAGGTGAACTCAGCGGGTAAAGCCTCAAGATACTTTTGTCGCCAGCCTGACAGTGCATTCCAACACTCCAGACCAAGAACGCCGCCAGCATCCTTGGCAGGGAAGACCACCAGTGCAGATTCGAACGCAGTGAAGCCATTTCGCAATTTCAACAGCTGTGCGAAACCCGGCAACTTAACCGAAATCGAGTCGGGCATTGCTTCACAAAGTGAGGGCGAAGCAATCGAGATTAGCTTTTCCAATCGGCTCATGGGTCAATTTCAATGGGTGTGCCGGAAACCGGGGTCAGTGCAAATATTTGACAATTTTTCTCCATTCATCTTCCTCTTTCTTCTTTCAGCCATTGCCTCAACTCACCTCAAACCTTTGCCAACGCCTTCTCTCGATCCAGCCGCTTCACCTGCTGACTCACATTGACGGCCGATTTCATTCGAAGGTTCACCACCGTCTCACCACAGCCGCTCAGCAATTAGCTCCTTCCTCGGATCGGACCCTGGCAGTCGCTCCAACTCCGCTATCCTCAGGCCTGCGGCGGTCAATCCTTCCTCCAACCAGCGTTGTGCCTCCATCTCATCATGCCGACTCACATAAACCTCCGTTCGATATCCTCGCGACTTCGGTTTGCCTTTTCCCCGAATCAGACGTTGCGCCTGTTTCGCCATCTTCTCACCAAACGCCTGGCTGCCCCAATACCAACCACGTCTCAAGTGACTCATCCATGACTCAGGCGTTGCAGGGAACAGGTGGTAATGGTTGCTCATCAACACCCATGCATGCACCCGCCAACCCGTATGCTCGTAAGCGTCGGCCAGGGTCCGAAGAAAGAACAAGTGATCTTCCTCATCCTGAAAAATCATCTGTCGCCAGTTTCTCCGCGCCATGACGTGATAAAACGCACCGGCAGACTCGATTCGAAGGCACCTAGCCATGGGCAATTCCTGGCTTGCGATAGCCAGTTGTCAAGTTTTTGCACCTGAACCTCGGATCCGCCGAATCATCCACACCAAGCAACAACAGATGGCCAGCACAACTAACCCAGAACCGCATAAAACCCAAAGAGAATCACGCTCGCGATCGATCTTTTTCGAATTAGAAACTTCACCTCCCTCGTTCTCCTCAATGTCACTTTGCGCTAGATCCTTATTGAACAATGAACCTGCAACTTTCGAATGCGTATTTTCTGGAAATATCCCCTGAATTTCACCTGCTTCTGTTAATTCTTGAATATAATCGCTGTCTCCATCACTTCCATTAAAATCCGCAGCTTTCGAAGCAGTAAATCGATTTCTCTCAAAAAAAGCGTCCAACGAAATGAGAGGCGTGAAAATATAATGAATTGCAACTTCAAAAGAGGACGCTTCAATCAACGCCCACGGTCTTATCATTTGAGGGAGCGGAGCAAAGACAGGGGGCTTGTTCGGATGAAATTAATAGACAACACCGATTCCGTGTGCTGGAGTAGGCTCGATGAGCCATCGCGAAACCTCTGAGTGGGCCAAGGATTGGGGACGCAAAGAACCTGATGCCGTGGTATTGAAGGAACTGCAAGTGCGCCCTGTGCGAGCGGATGAAATGGCGCGAGTGCGCAGCCTGCTTGATGACGAGCATTACCTGGGCAGCGGGCGGGAGGTTGGTCGCACGCTGGTGCAAGTGGTGCATCACCACGAGCGCTGGGCGGCCTTGCTGGTCTGGGGGCCAGCAGCGCTGCGGCTCATCCACCGCGAGGAGTTCATCGGCTGGACCCATCGCCAACGCGCCGAGCGCTTGGGGCTGGTGGTGCAAAACCGCCGCTTTCTGGTGCTGGCCGCCACCCGCATGCCCAACCTCGCCTCGCGCGCCCTGGCCCTGGGGGTGCGCCACCTGCCTGAGCATTGGCAGCAGGCACATGGTTACGCACCCGTTTTGGCGGAAACCTTCACCGACATCGAGAGCTTTGAGGGCACCTGTTACAAGGCCGCAGGCTGGCAGCCCTGCGGTTTAACCAAAGGCTTTGAGCGGCATCGGGCGGACTTTTACCGCGAGCATCGCCGTCCGAAAAAACTCTGGCTCAGAGTGCTCAACCGCAACGCAAAGGTCATCCTCATCGGCCTGGACGTGCCTGCGGCCTATCTGCCTGGCTGCAACCTCCAAACCGCCGAGCGCGCCCTGGCTCTCAAAAAGCCCCACCTTGAGAGCCTGCGCGAGGTCCTACGCCAAGTGCCCGATCCGCGTTCAGACAACCGCTCCTGGCCCATCTCCAGTCTGTTGGGCCTCATCTGCCTGGGGCTGTTGGCCGGGCGCAAAAGCCTCGCCGCCATTCACCGTTACGGTCAGTTCCTCACCCAGCAGCAGCGTGAATGGATGGGCTTCTTACCCAAGCCCAAAGGCCAGAAAGGCAGGCGCGCACCCAGCTACAAAGTCCTCTACAACCTGCTGGGCCAACTCGACCCCAACGCCCTGGCCGATGCCCTTAGCGGCTGGCTCGCCGCCCATCACGGCAGCCTGCCCAGAGCCCTTGCG
>JAGRPD010000092.1 GCA_020439875.1 Verrucomicrobiales bacterium | reverse complement strand
CGTCGGCCAGGGTCCGAAGAAAGAACAAGTGATCTTCCTCATCGTGAAAAATCGTCTGCCGCAAGTTTCCCCGCGCCATGACGTGATAAAACGCACCGGCAGACTCGATTCGAAGACACCTAGCCATGTAGATTTCTCAGTCTTCGATGGCGATCTGTCAAGGTGTCGCACCTTGACCCCTTTTCCCGATCTTTTCAGTTCCTGCGAATTTTCTTGTAGGCGTAGAGCAGGCTTCGTGCGATCAGGGATTTGGGGCCTTCGGAAGTTGGTTTCGGTAGCGACGAATTCATCTGTCGGACCGTGTCCATTTGGGTGTCGAATGTTTCAGATACTGCAACATCTCCTCTACGACTGGATTCAAGAGAGCATTCCTTCGCCCAAAGAGGTGGGTAAAAAAAGAAGCATCGATCGGGACCGAGGTTTTCGACGGCCTGTCTCCAGTCGGATGGACGCAGGTAGTCGTAAAAGTTTCCAAAATCCGTGCAGGCCCAAATCAAAAAATCAGTATATCCACCGTCAAACGGGATCCATTCAAGACTGCGTGGTGAAAAATAGCAGACTCGCCCCGGTTCAATGCCGAGACCGCCGCCATCAATGGCAAAAAACCCACCCACTGCATCGTCAGCAATGAGATAGAAGTGCTTCGACCGACCTGCGTTCCAATCTGGAAGCGAACGAGGAATGGCAGGAGATCCCGAGCCAAGAATTCGAAGCCATCCTTCCTCGATAGAGATTCCGCCAGAGTGGTAAACGATTGCTCCCATGGGGGAACGTGTGGTCACCTGGGTTCGATGAAGCGCCTCGGGCGAGGTCTCAGCAGGTGGGTGAATCAGGGCACGTCCCGGTACCTTTGAGGCTGTTTCACAAACAAACGGCCAAGCAGAGTTTTCTGCCAGGATGAGTTGGTCGAGGGGACGCATGGATTTTTTCGAGTGCGGGAATTTTTTCGATAAGATCCCCAAATGCCAAGCTTTGATTTGGTGAACACCGGAGGCGGATTTCAGTGTTTAAGAAGCGGAGAAACAGCCAGAAGTTTTCGCGCTTTTGATCCGGTGACCAGTTGGTGCTCGTGATGGCCTTCGCGCTTTGGTCGGAAAATGGAAACTCGACACAGCGGGGGCGCTCCCGAGACGCGGGGGGAATTTCCGACGGAGTGGATCCTGTGCTTGTGTGGGCCGGGGTCGGCTGCATGATGGGGCACTTCTTTTTCTCATGGTTCGTTTTCTTGTGCGCCGACTTCTCAGCAGCCTTGTGGTGCTGTGGCTGGCGGCGTCCATCACCTTTGTGCTGATGCGCTCCATCAAGGGCGGGCCGTTTGAAAGCGAGAAGGGGACGGCGGCGGCGGCGGCGGCAAAGCTGGCGCGCTACAAGCTGGATGGGACGTTGTGGGAACAGTATGCGGCCTACATGTCGAGCCTGGCACGCATGGATCTGGGGGAGTCCACCAAGTATGTGAATTGGTCGGTGGCCGAGTTGCTGGGGCAGAAGCTGCCGAATTCCTTCCTGCTGGGTGGGACGGCGTTTTTGCTGGCGAGTCTGGGTGGGGTGTTCCTGGGGGCACTGGCGGCGGTGCGGCGAGATTCGGCGGCGGATCGGGGGGCGATGATGCTGGCGCTGTTGAGCATCTCGATCCCGACGTTTGTGACGGGTCCGCTTTTGATTGCGGTGTTTGCGTTGGGGCTGGGTTGGTTTCCAGTTGGTGGCTGGGGGCGTTGGGGGCAGCTGGTGCTGCCGGCGATCTGTCTGGCGTTGCCCTACGGGGGCTACGTGGCGCGTTTGATGCGAAACAGCCTGCTGGATGTGCTGGGCAGCGATTTTTTGAGAACGGCGCGGGCGAAGGGATTGGGGGCGACGCAGGCGGTGGCTCGGCATGCGGTGAAGGTGGCGATTTTGCCGGTGGTGACGTTTCTCGGTCCGCTGGCGGCCAATTTGCTGACGGGTTCGATGGTGGTGGAGACGGTGTTCAACATTCCGGGTGCGGGCATGGTGTTTGTGAATTCGATTCAAAATCGCGATGTCTTTTTGCTGGGGGGAGCGGTGGTGGTGTACTGCGCCCTGTTGCTGTTTTTTAACCTCGTCGTGGATGTGCTTTACAGCCTTCTGGACAAACGGATTCGCATTCATGGCTGAGGCGCGCGCATCAGTGGGAGGCCGCCCGGGCGGTTGGAAGATCCTGCGTCGCAACCGGACGGCGGTGGTGGCCATGGGGCTGCTGCTGGCGTTGGCGCTGGTGGCGCTGCTGCTGCCGGAGGTGATGCCTGCGGGTTTGCTTGGGGCGAGTGAGGATAGCTACCTGCCGCCGTTGAGTCGGGGTGGCGACGGGCTTTTCCATCTGTGTGGGACGGACGTCAATGGGCAGGATCTTTTTGTGCGTTTGCTGACGGGGGCTCGGGTGTCACTGGGGGTGGGGCTGGTGGGTGCCTGCATCAGTCTGGGTGTGGGCACGGTGTATGGCATGGTCAGCGGCTATTTCGGTGGGCGGGTGGATGCGCTGATGATGCGGTTGATCGATGTGATTTATGCGGTGCCGCGCATCCTTTTCATCATGATTTTTATTGCGGCGCTGGATCCTTATTTGGAGGGGTGGCTGGATGCGGTGCGGCTGCAGGTTCAGGCGCGGAATTGGTCGATGCTGGAGGGGTGGGTGACGGCGGCGATTCCGTATTCGCGCATTTTGGTGATGATCCTCTCGCTGGGATTGGTGGAGTGGCTGACGATGGCTCGGATCATTCGGGGCCAGGTGCTGGTGCTTCGGGAGACGACGTTTGTGACGGCGGCGCGGGCGATGGGGCAGCGTCCGGCGGCGATTTTGCGGCGGCATTTGCTGCCGAATCTGGCGACGGTGGTTTTGACCTACCTGACGTTGACGATTCCTGCGGTGATCATGGATGAGTCGTTCCTGAGTTTCCTGGGGCTGGGCATTGAGGCACCGGCGGCTAGTTGGGGGTCGCTGTTGAAGGATGGAGCGCAGGCGATCAACCCGCTGGCGAGCAAGTGGTGGCTGCTGGTGTTTCCAGCGGCGATCATGTCGGCCACGTTGCTGGCGCTGAATTATCTGGGGGATGGCTTGAGGGATGCGTTCGATCCGCGCGGTGGGGAGTGATGGGTTGAAAGGCGAGGGGTGAGGTGAGGCGTTCCATGGAGATGTTGAAGGCTTTGATGATGGGAATGGGGCTTTGCGCGATGGCGGGGGCTTGTGGCGGGCTGCCAGCGGCGGAGCGTCCGCCGAATCTGGTGGTGGTGTTTATCGATGACATGGGCTACGGCGACATCGGGCCGTTTGGCTCGACGCTGAATCGGACGCCAAACCTGGATCGGATGGCGGCGGAGGGGATGAAATTGACGTCATTTTACGCGGCTCCGGTGTGTTCCGTGTCGCGGGCGCAACTGCTGACGGGATGTTATGGTGCGCGGATTTCCGTTCCGGGAGTGTATGGACCGGGGAGCAAAAACGGACTGAATCCCAACGAAAACACGATTGCGGAGCTGGTGAAACCGGCGGGTTACGCGACGATGTGCATTGGCAAGTGGCACTGTGGCGATCAGCCGGAGTTTTTGCCGACGCGGCAGGGATTTGATCACTACTTTGGCATTCCGTACTCCAACGACATGCTGCGCAAGTCACTGGAGACGGGGGAGTCGGTGGTGCCGCTGCTGCGAGATGAAAAGGTGGTGGAACTGTTGACGGATACGCAGCAAACGACGGTGACGGAGCGCTACACGGAGGAGGCGGTGAAGTTCATTCGCGAGAATCGGGAGCGGCCGTTTTTTCTGTATTTCCCGCATACGGCGGTGCACACACCGATCGAGCCGGGGGCGAAGTTTGCGGGAAGATCCGCCAACGGCCGGTTTGGTGATTGGGTGGAAGAGGTGGACTGGAGTGTGGGGCAGGTGCTGGAGACGCTGCGGGAGCTGGAGCTGGCGGAGGATACGTTGGTGATCTTCACCAGCGACAATGGACCCTGGCTGATCAAGGGAAGCGATGGGGGTGTGGCGACGCCGCTGCGAGGCGGAAAGGGCAGCACCTGGGAGGGCGGGGTTCGTGAGCCGACGCTGGCCTGGTGGCCGGGAAAAATCGCACCAGGTAGTGTGTGCGACACGGTGGCGGGAACCATCGACCTGCTGCCGACGTTGGTAGGATTGAGCGGGGGCACGGTGCCTGATGAACCGGTGATCGATGGCAGGGACATCGCGCCGCTGCTGCTGGGAAAGACGACGCAAGCCGCGCGTGAGGCGCACTTTTACTTTCGCAACTACACGCTGGAGGCGGTGCGGCAGGGGCCGTGGAAGCTGGCGGTGGTGGCGCAGCCTGAATCGATGGGGATGAAGCTGGCGGGAGGTGCGGAGGGGAAATCACCCCGTCTCTACAATCTCGATGCCGAGATCAATGAACAAACTGATGTGTCGGCGGCGCATCCCGACGTGGTGGAAAAACTGACGGCGCTGCTGGAGGCGGCACGGGCGGAGATCGAGTCGGCGCGCCGACCGGCGGGCGAGGTGGAGGATGCGGTGATGCTATACCCCGCCGAGGTGAAGGTGAAGCGACCGACGGGCAAACGTGCGGTGAAACCGGCGGCGCTGGATGTGCTGAAGGTGGGGGATTCGATCCCGGCGGAGGCGGCTCCGCAGGTGGGAGGTCGAGCTTTTGAAATTCGTTGTGAGGTGGAGCCGCCGAGTGCGGAGGGGGTGATCCTTTCTCACGGTGGCAAGGCGGTGGGATACGCCTTGTATTGGAAAGAGCGATCCGTGGTTTTTGTAGTGAGGCAGGGGCAAAAAATCGCCCGTGTGCCATCGCGCCCCATCGCTGAGCCAGTGGCGCGAATCGAGGCAGAGCTGAAGGCGGATGGTGAGCTGCGATTGACGGTGAACGGGGAGGTGGTGACGGGGCGCTGTGAGGGCTTGCTGGGGCGGCAGCCGGCGGAGGATTTTTGCGTGGGATTCGACGATCGCATCACGGTCGATGACTACGATGGCAAGGCGAGGTGGAAAGGAGAGATCCGGGGTCTGAAGGTGCGGTGAAATTCGCGGCGGCTGATGGGTTGACCGCAGGCACTGTGGCGTCAATGGTCGCGGCGTGATGCGATACGCGATTTGCAATGAGACATACGGAGACCGTCCCTTTGAGGCGGTCTGTGAGGATGTGGCGGCGGCGGGATATGAGGGCTTGGAGCTGGCTCCCTTCACGCTGAAGGAAGATCCGCGTCAGTTGAGCGATGCCGATGCCTTGCGACTGAGCCGGATCGCTGCATCCTTCGGTCTGGAGATTCTCGGGCTGCACTGGCTTTTGACCAAACCGGCGTGGTTTCACATCTCGAAGGCGGATGATCTGCTGCGGCGGGATACGGTGGCGTTTGGTCAGCATCTGGCACGGTTTTGTGCGACGACGGGGGGCCGCATCATGGTGTGGGGCAGCCCGAAAGCGCGCAGCTTGGAAGAGGGCTGGGATCGCGACGAGCACTGGAAACGGGCGGTGGAGACGGTGCGCGGCGTGGCGGAGGAGGCCGGGCGCTACGGGGTGACGCTGGCGATGGAGCCGCTGGGCCGGAAGGAGACGAATTTTCTCAATACCGCAGCGGAGACGATCCGCTTCTGCCAAGAGGTGGATCATCCAGCCTGCAAGCTGCACCTCGATGTCAAGGCGATGAGCGATGAACCCACGCCGATCCCGGACATCATTCGCGCCAGCAAGGATTGGACGGTGCATTTCCACGCCAACGATCCGAATCTGCTAGGACCTGGCATGGGCGAGGTGAAATATGAGCCGATCGTGCAAGCGCTGCGCGAGACCGGTTACGCGGGCTGGCTCTCGGTGGAGGTGTTTGACTATCGTCCCGGAGCGGAAGTCATCGCACGGGAGAGCCTGCGCTTTTTGAAGGAGCAGCTGGCCTGAGGTAGGGAGGCAGAAATCCAATGTTTCGAAGACCGTCTCACTGACGTATCGAAGCGATATGACCGTTCAGATTTCGACCCTATGTGATTCCGCTGCGGATTATGGCGGAAAAATTTGCGTGATGGGAGCCTTCGACACGCTGTGTGCGCGGAGTTTTCCGGTGGTGCATCCGCAGTGCTCGCTGGCGCTTCGTTTGCTCTTCGCTCCCGAGGAGGCGGGCAGTCATCAGCTCGCGGTGCGTTGCGTCGGCCCAGATGGTCGGGAGGTGCTCCCACCTTTTGAGCCAAAGGTGGATGTGGCGTTTCCCTCCGCCTTTGTGCCGTTTGTCACCCGCAATGTGGTGCTCAATCTTCAACGCGTGGCTTTTGAACGAGCGGGGCTTTATCGCTGGGATGTGACTTGCGACGGCATCCCGGCAGCGACCGTGCCGCTGCGGGTGACGCTGTTTGATGAGAGCCGCTCAGCCACTGGGCCAGCCGGTTAGACCTCGCTCAGTGTCCACTCCGGCAGATGCGCGGGGTGGCGCGGCGGGGTCACGTCGGGCTGCAGACGGCGCAGGTGCTGGCGGATCTGATGGCGGGCCTCGCTGAAAAAATCGCTGGCACTCAAATTCAGACTCTGAAAAAGGCCGCGATGAGCGAACCAAAGCGCGGCGGCAGCTCCGAGCCCAGCCAGCTGGATCCTGCGTTGATGGTCGCTCGATCCAACGGCATGGCGCTCCTGCTGGGCTCTCTGCCGGAGCAGCTCGGCGTGAAAGGCGAGATGACCGCGTCCATCTCGCAGCATGAGGGTGCAGACATCGCGCAAGGCCGGATCGGGCAGATGCCGCAGCAGCAGCCAGCAGCTGACACTGCCCGCCAGCTCGGAGAGGCTGAGGATTTGCAGCTCTTGCTCGAAGGCCACCACGCGGCGCATGAAAAGGAAAAGGGGCAGCGTCCAGCTCACCGCAGCGGCTGGAGAGGAGGCGTCACCACAGCGCAGGCGCAGCTGGCGCAGCAGATCGGCATGAGATTTTTCTTCCGCCAACCACGCCTCGATCACTTGGGCGAGATCGGGATCGCGTGCGAGGCAGGAGGTTGCGTGCCGACTGATCAAGCGGCCTGGACCATGACCGATGGCGTACTCCAGATCCTGTGCCCAACGGCGCAGGGCGGGCTGGATGGTCCCGGGAATGCGGCAGGTCGTGTGCCAACGCGGAGTCGGGCGATGCTCCGCATTGCACTGAAAATGCGCGATCCATTGGGTGGTGAAAGAGGGGCTGACGGACATGCCTGCATCATCGTCTCCACGGCTCGCTCCGGACAAATGAAGATCCCGTGAAAATCCTGTGAAGAGGCTGTTTCGGGACGTTATGCTGACCAACCATGTCTCGTCAAAAACGACGTTCCTCCTCGGCTGCCAGCTCACATGACGATGCTGATGGTGAGGCGGAATTGCGGTCCATCTACGCGGCGTTGGACGCCCGGGTCGCAGGGCTGGAACGCAATTGCCAGGCCCGCACGCGCTGCTGCCGCTTTCAAATCACGGGCGAGCACCCCCTGGTGACCCGAGCGGAGGCGCGCTACATGCTGAAGGGCGTGCGCGCCAGTGGTCGGCGCGCTGTGTCGATCCGTTCAGACGGTGCCTGCCCGCTTTTGAAAGACGATGGCCGCTGCTCCATCTATGCTTTTCGCCCCTTTGGCTGTCGCTCCCACTTCTGCGCGGCGGCGGGTGGCATGGTGGCGCGGCGTGAGATCGCGGATTTGATCCAGCGCTTGACGGCTCTCGATGAAAAAGAAGGCGGCGACGGACCCCGGAGTTTGCCGGAAGCCGTCGCCGCAGGGGAGAGAGAAGCGACCTCGCGACGTCGGCGAGATCGGTAAAGGGGGCCGATTATTTGTCGTCGGGATTGATTTGGCGGAAGACGATGGCAGCCAGCGCACCTGCGACCGGGCAGGCGATGAGATAGAGCCAGAGGTTGGAGGTTTTGATCAAGCCCATGAGGCTGGCTCCGATGGCGACGGCCGGGTTGAAGGCACCACCTGAGAGATCGCCGAGCGCGAAGGCAGCGGCCGTCACGGTCATGCCGATGGCCGCGCCGTAGAAGCTGTTGCCAGCATTGGCTTTGGCGGTGGCGGAGTTCAGCACCACGTAGGCCAGGGCGAAGGTGCCGAGCATTTCACCGACGAAGGCAGGTCCGATTTGGATGTCTCCCGGTGTTCCTTTGCCACGCAGGTATCCCACGATCAAGGCTGCGACCACACCGCCCGCAATCTGGGCGATGATGTAGGGAATGGCATCCTTGGTGGAGCAACGGCCCCGCAGCCACACGGCGACGGTGACGGCTGGATTGTAGTGAGCGCCGGACACATGACCGCCTGCGTAGATCATCACCATCAGCATCAAGCCGATCGGGATGGGAGCAAGGGTGGTGCCGTTGAGCACGGCATTGCCGACGGTGGCGACGAGGAATAAGGTGCCAATGAATTCAGTGAGATATTTTTTCATCGGTCGCCATCTCACGCGAGACTGTGCATCTTGGCAAGCGCGGAGTTGGGGTCGATTTTTTCACCAGCGGACTTTTGAGGGGGGGCTGGAGGCCGGCTTGGGTCGCTATCAGCCCTTCAAACTCAACAGATAGGCGAGAAGATCGGCGGCTTGCTGGTCGTTGAGGGGGGAGAGCAGGCCCTCGGGCATGAGGCTGCGGCGCAGGTATTGGGTGCGGGCGATGTCGGTCTTGTTGAGGCGACGGTCGGGTGCGCCGGGTTGGCGGATGATGACGGCGTCTTTGTCCTCGCTGACGTAGAAGGCGTCGATGAGATCGCCGTTGTTGAGTTCCACGCGGAAGATGCGGTAGCCCGCCTCCATGGCGGCGTTGGGGGTGAGAATGTTGCGCAGGATGGCCTCCAAACCCATCGATCCGACACCGCTGAGGTTGGGTCCGATCTGGCCGCCGCCATTGCCGATCTGGTGGCAAACGAGGCACATGCCGGAGAGGAGTTTTCCATTCTCCAGGTTGCCGCCGCTGCGGCCGAGTTTTTCCAGGCGGGCGAATTGGGTGTCGAGCGCGTCGGCCTGCTCGGGCGTGAGCAGGGGCGGGGTGTCGAGCGTTTTGGCGACACGGGCTCCCTTGCCAAGTTTTCCCCAGTCGCCGTCGTAACGTTTCATGCCGGGAGCCGTGGCGAGGATACGGTCAAAATTGGCGCGGATTTCCTGGGCGGTGCGGGCGCGGTCCCAGACGCGGTATTCGCAAAACGCGCCCTCGGTGCCGCCCGCAGGACCGCTCCAGCCGATGCGGCAGTCTGCCCAGGTGTCGGGCGCGGGGCGGGTGGCGGTGGCATCGAGTTCGCCGTTTTGGTAGATGCGGCAGATGCCTTTGGCGTCGCGGGTGATGGCAATGTGGGTCCACAGGCCGGAGGTGGTGGGTTTGGAGGCGACGGCGACATCGCGCAAGGCGGAGCCGGCATAGACGCGGAAGGTGCCTTTGAAAAAGTTGAGCTGCGGGCCGTCGGGTGAGCCGAGCAGGGAGTCCTGATTGCTGAGTTCGCCATCGAGCCGCACCCAGCCTTCGAGGGTGAAGGGGCCGCTGAGGGTGATTTTGGAATCGGCCCACGCGGAATCCTGGCCGTCGAGCAAAAGCACGGGGCGGAACACGCCGCCGAGTTTGTCTTGGAGTTGGGCGATGGCCGGGTCATCGCCGAGCACGGTGGCGAGTCGTTCGACGGTGGGTCCGGCGAGATCGGCTTGGGCGAGCTTGCCGTCGAGCACGGCGGTGACGATGGCTTTGGCTCCAGTTTTGGTGGAGGAAAGTTGGTCGAGCGCGGCTTGGCGTTGGGCGGGCGTGAGGTCGGGGAAAAGCGCGAGCAGTCGCGCGGGCGCATCGGGAGCGCGGGAGGCGGCGAGGGCTTCGAGCGCGGCGTTGCGGGTGGCGGGGTCTTTGCTGGTGGCGAGTTTGGCAAAGTCTTCGGAGGCAGGGCTGCGGAGATCGCGGAGGGTGTGGAGCAGGGACGGCTGAAAGCCATCCCTCCTTGCGAGTGCCAGCAGATCGGGCTCGAGGTCGGTGAGTTGGAAGGCGGAGATGAGCTGAAGCGACGTTTGGGGTGAGGATTCGAGCAGCGACTTTGCGGCGTCGGTGAGCAGCGGGGCGATTTTGGCGGCGTCGAGCGCGGTGCGTTGGGCGAGGAGTTTTTCGACGACGACGGTGCGGGAGGACGCGTTGCTGAGCAGCGATTTTAAAGCGTCGCCGACACCGGGTTCACTGGGGAATTGGGCGAGGCGGAGCAGTTCCTCGTCGTTGGGGGCGCGGTCAAGTTGAGGTAGGAGCGCGGCCACGCGGGTGGCGCTGGCTTGGGGTTCGAGAGCGAGAGCAGCGAGCAGGCGTGCCTCGATGGGCAGGTCCCTGGCGGCATCGGAGTCGAGAAACTCGGCAACGAGATCGGGCTGGCGCTCCAAGAACATGCGCACGAGGAAGCGCTCATATTCGCGGTCGTAGGCTTCGCGAACGGGAACCTTTTGCGGACCTCGGGAAGATTGGCCGAGTGGGCCGGGGAGGCTGGGGCGGGCGAAGGCGAGGAGGGTTTTCAGAGCGCTGTTGATATTGGAATGATGCAAATGCCCAAAACTGCTGCCAAGGGCTTGAATGACCGCTCTGCGAATCGCTGGGTCGGAGTGGAGCTTTGACTTTGGCGACTTCTCGAACATTTCGGAAAACGGAACTTCTAGTGCAGCCTTGGTTAACGATTGAAGGATGGCACCTTCCCCGGCATCGCTGTTCTCAATGTGTTCCAGCAACCACGAGGTGCCTTGAATCGCCGTTATGCGAAGGATGGGTTCGTTCTCTTGGAGACGGGAGAGCAGAAGTTCGCGCAGTTCAGTATCCTTTCCGTCTGAAAGGATGAAGGCGTCCAATGCTACACGATGGAGAGCCACGCGATTTGCCAAGGGCGTGAATTTTTCGTACTTCGAATTTTCGAGAATGAGTTCCTTTTGCTTTGTACTTAGCGTTTGCCACCGATCCGTGAGAACTTCTGCGGCCAACTGCTTTGCGGCGGTGATTCTGGAATCGATGTCGCTGATTGCAGCCATTGCAGAATCACCTGAGTAATCGGGTATTGGTTTTGGGTAATGCGGTTCAATCGCGTCCAAAAACAATAAAAGAGCGAAGGCCTTTGATGATTCCAGCTTTTCAACCTTGTGCCAAAACGCTTCGGCTTCATTGCCGAGCATGTTCCTGGGGTCTGACACAGAACTCACGCCAATTTCTGCCAAAATCGGGTCTATTTGGGTTGTGTCGATCCTCTGAGTCCAGCCCTCTTTGAGCTTCACCCGCCAGATGCGGCCGCGGGTTTTGTCGCGGTCGGGGTGGTTTCTGGGGACTTCGTTGTGGGAGATGATTTTGTTGTACCAATCGACGATGTAGATCGCACCATCGGGACCTTGGGTCATGGCGACGGGGCGGAAGAAGGGATCGTCGCAGGTGAGGAAGTCGGGGCGTTGCTCAAGCCGCCAGCCGGTGATGTTGCCTTGCTGTTCATCGCCGGGTTTGGTGCGGAACATGGCGAGGGTTTGAATCTTGGAGGTGATCGGATTGGCGACGAGCATGGTGATGGCGGCTTCGGCATCGACGGACGGTCCGTTCTCCAGCAGCGCGAGGCCGCTCAATCCGGTGCCGCCCATGCGGAAGTCGGCGGTGGGGGGAAACTCGGGTTGATAGCTTTTGCGCAGGCCTGCCATGCCGCCGGGGTAGTAGGCGTAGTCGTGGAAAGGCATGACGGGGTAGCCGTAGTCGTTGGCTTCCTGGATGAAGGTTTCGCCCTCGCCGGTGATGACGAGGCCCCAGATGTTGTTGGGTCCGGTGCTGGTAACTTCGAACTCGCTGCCGTCGGGACGCATGCGAGCCATCGAGCACTTGGGCCAGTCGATGACTTCATCGCTGCCGGGACGTTTGACGCTGCTGTTGTTGAAAAGGCCCTGGGCCATCCAAATCCAACCGCCGGGAGCGCGGGTGAATTGATGCGGAAACAGGTGGCTGTCCTGCACGCCGAAGCCGGTGAGGATGACGTCGGAGGTGTCGGATTTGCCGTCGCCGTCGGTGTCCTTGAAAAGCAGCAAGTCGTGGCCGTGCAGCGCGTAACAGGTGTCGCCATTGCCCCAGGGCAGGATGCCGAGCGGGATGGCGAGGCCGTCGGCAAAGACGGTGGGATCGGTCAGCCCACCCTCGGGAAGCTTCGTGTTCAAAGCCTCGCGGGGATAGACCAGGATCTTGTCCTTGCCGGGTTTCGAATAGACGGCTTCGGCGGCGGCCGGGTTTTCATTGGCATCGACGGGATACTCCAGCGCGGTCTGAGTCCACAGGCGACCGCGTTGATCGAAATAGACGGAAATGAATTTGCCGATGCCATTCGCGGGATCTTCCTGCACGACGAGTTCGATTTCGTAATCCTCGGGCAGGTGAAAGAGCTTCAACTGCTCGGCGGCGGTTTTGGCGCTGCCTTGCACGTCGTTGTAGCTGATGTCGCGCTTGGGTTTGGCGTTGGCTGCGGCGGCTTTTTTGGGCGGTGGGGCCACTTTTTTGCGAGCTTCTTCGACCCCGCCGAGGGATTTCCAAGTCGGGGCGTTGGGTGTGGGTGGGAGTTCTTCAATCGTGACGTCTTTGACCTGAACCAGGCAGATACCGCCGCTGTGCACCTGGGGGCCGATTTGACCGTCGAGCGCGATGTTGGGATCAGTCTCGGTGTAGTCGATGGCGTGCACGCCGTTGATCCAGACCTGAATGCGCGGGCCTTCCGCGCGGATGCGGTAAGTGTTCCAGCCATAGACATCGACGGCCTTTTCCAAAGCGGCGGCATCGAGGGGTTCGGCGATGACTTTGTTGCGGCGGAACTCGTCGTAAATTTTGCCAAACCAGCCTTTGCCGCAATCCACCTGATAACCGCACATGTGAGCGCCGCCGGGCACGCGGACGCTGCGGATTTGGATGCCGGAGTTGATGAGGCCGGTGGCGGGATCACCACTGCACTTGATGGTGAGGCTGAGGTCGAAGTTTTGGAAGCTCTTCCGGGTGCAGATGAAGTCGTTGTGGGTGATTTTTTCCGTGGTGGAGCCGCCGGTGATGACGCCGTCTTCGACGCGCCACATGGCGGGATCAAAGTCCCAGCCATCGAGCGTTTTGCCGTCGAAGAGCGAGACGGGTTCGGCGTGGCTGATGATGGCGGACAGGGCCAGCAGGGAGAGGAGTCGAGAGATCATGAGTGATGAACGGAGGTGAAAGGCCACGCCTTTGCAGCGTGAGGCCGCCAGAGGTTATCTGAAATCCACATTGAGAGGCCAGCCAAACTTGGTTTCAATGTGGAGGTGAAAAAAACGTCCCTGCCGTCCCAACTGCGTGAAACGACCACGGACGGTGATCAGTCGCAGCGCTGGGTGATGGAAGCGGCGGCGTGCGAGGACTTGGTGGTGCATCGGCTGGCGCGGCTGGGAATTGACGAAGCGCGGGTGCCGTATCGCCGGGTGCGGATGAGTCCGGCGGGTAGTTTTGTGCTGGCTTGTGTGTCAGGAGAGGGGCAGGTGCTGCTGGATGGCCGGTGGGTGCGGGTGACGGCGGGCAGGGTGTGCCTGGCACCGCCGCGGGTGCTGAATGCGTTTTATGCCGTGGGCGATGCGGCGTGGCGATTCGCCTGGGTGCGCTATTTGGAGCCGCCGTTTGTGGTGCCTGTGGTGGGGGCGGCATCACCGGTGCTGGTCAAGTCGGGAGCGGAAGACCTGATGCGGGTGGTGGAAGGATTGAAGGCAGAGTGGACTGGAAACGGTGATCCGCAGATGGTGCATCACTGGGTGGAACTGCTGCACGGAACGGTGCGGCGGCTGAGCCGACCGTGGTGGAAAAAGGAACCCCGCGTGGCGCGGCTGTGGGAGAAGGTGAAGGACGAGTTGGCGCGGCCCTGGACGCTCGAAGAACTGGCGGCGATATGCCACTGCAGCCCTGAGCATTTGCGCCGGTTGTGCCAGCGTGAGTTGGGTCGCAGCCCGATGCAGCATCTGACTTGCCTGCGCATGGAAAAGGCGCGGACGCTGCTGGAATCGACCGACGACAAGCTGGAGGTGGTGGCGGAGTCGGTGGGCTACGC